>NZ_JBSWSP010000018.1:0-79588 GCF_054095825.1 Candidatus Nitrosopumilus sp. bin_68KS | reverse complement strand
AAAAAAGATTATCAATAATCACTGTTTTTAATATTTATGAACAAAGTTTCACACTTTGAAATTCCATATGATGATCAAGGTAGAGCACAAAAATTCTATCAAGATGTGTTTGGTTGGCAAATAGCAAAATTTGCAGACATGGATTATCATTTGGCAATAACAACCCCAAGTGACGAGAAGATGAAACCTAATGAAGCAGGTGGAATCAACGGAGGCTTACTTCCAAAGGATCCAACAGGCGAGCATCCTATGATAGTAATTGATGTGCCAGATATCAATGAGCATATCAAAAAGATAGAATCAGCTGGAGGCAAAACTGTAATGCCTGCACTAAAGATAGGCGAATTTGGAATGTATGCTAGAGTTTCAGACACTGAAGGAAATGTTATTGGTATTTGGCAGACAATTGATAGCTGCTAATACTTTTTTTTTATTCTAAAATTAATTTTTTTCAAAGAACTTTAAATTATAAAGTATTCATTATTGAACATGGTACCGCTCTACAAAGACAAATACATACAAATTTTTGAAGATAAAATAAGATTTACATCTTGGAATTTACCTTGGGGTAAAAAAGATGTAATGCTATACCACATCAAAAAAGTATCTGAGAGGAAATTAGGAATACTTTCAGGGAAATTAAGAATTTCAGGTTCGTCCAATTTCAGAGATTGGTTTCATTTTGATGCATCAAGGCCAAAAAAGAGTAAAGCAATAGTTCTTGAAACAGATTATAAAATTTTCAAAAGATTATGGATTACACCTGAAAGACATTCAGATGCATTTAGTGTTTTAAAAAAATTGATCTGATTCATTTGAATAAAAAAATAGATTTGTAAATTAGAAAACCATTAAAATCCATTTATTATTTTTTAATGTCGATTAGATTTTTTGAAAGAGAATCGTTTAAAACATAGAATTCCAAAAAAGATCGGCTTGAAAGCTTCTGACTTGTTTGTAAAATGCCTGGAGAACGAAGGCGTTGAATATGTTTTTGGAATACCAGGAGAAGAAAACGCAGACTTTGTAATGTCATTATCTGAATCTAAGATTAAATTCATTTTAACTCGCCATGAACAGGGAGCAGCCTTTATGGCAGATGTCTATGGTAGACTAACAGGTAAAGTTGGAGTATGCCTTGCTACATTAGGTCCTGGCGCAACTAACCTAGTAACCGGAGTGGCAAATGCAAACATGGATAGATCACGACTGCTTGCCATTACTGGCCAGACGGATTCACATCTCTTACACAAGGAATCTCATCAAAACATGGATGTAATTACAATGTTCAAACCAATTACAAAGTGGAATTGGTCAATACGTAATCCACAAAACATTCCAGAAATTGTAAGAAGGGCATTTAAAATTGCACTAGAAGAAAAACCAGGTGCAGTACACATTGAATTACCTCAAGACATTGCAAAAAAAGAAGCAGATATTCCTCCAATAATCCCCCAACCTATCTTTAGATCAGTGGCAAATGAAGAATTGATAAAACAAGCTGCTAAAATTATTCTGGAAGCAAAACATCCTGTAATTTTTCTGGGAAATGGATGTGTTAGAGAAAATGCTAGTCAACACATCAGGAAATTAGTAGAGAAAACAGGAATCATTGCAATGAATACGTTTATGGGAAAAGGAGTAGTCTCAGATGACTCTCCACTACACCTGCATACAATTGGTATCAAAGATGCAGATCATGCTTTACTTGCAATAGAATCAGCTGATGTTGTAATTTCAGTAGGTGTTGATCTGGTAGAGTACAGTCCTAAAAATTGGAATAAAAATTTGGATAAAAAAATTATCCATATTGATTTTACACCATCTGAAGTCTACACCTATTACAGACCAGAAGTTGAGATAGTTTCAGATATTGAATATGCAATTGATGCAATTCTTGATGAATTAGAACTGCAGAAAAAAGCACATCCAGAATTAGATGTATTTCCAATTAAAGAAATTCCAGAATTATTTAAAAAAATTATGAAAGAAGTAGATGAAAGAAGAGATTCATTTAATGACGATAAATCATTTCCAATAAAGCCTGAAAAATTAATTATTGATGTTCGAAATGCTTTGGGTGAAAATGACATCTTACTATCAGATGTTGGAGCTCACAAGCTTTGGATTTCAAAAATTTACAAAACATATCAGCCAAACACATGCATTATTCCAAACGGGTTTTGTTCAATGGGATTTGCATTTCCAGGCGCAATGGCAGCAAAGATTGTCCATCCTGAGAGAAATGTAGTAGCAATGTGTGGAGATGCAGGATTTTTGATGAACGTTCAAGAACTAGAAACTGCAGTTCGACTAAAACTTGGATTCATCACAGTAGTATGGTGTGATCTTGACTTGGGGATGATTTCAATGAAGCAAAAAAATGAATTCGGTAAAAGTGTATTTACTAAATTTACAAATCCAGATTTCATCAAATTAGCTGAGAGTTTTGGTGCAGTGGGATTTGTAGTAAAATCAACTGAAGAGTTTTCAACAACGTTGGAGGAGGCAAAAAAAATCAAAGACAAGCCAGTAATTATTGCAATTGATGTAGATTATTCAAGAAACCATGTTTTACTAAATGATAGTAAATATGAAATTTAGAAATAAAATCCAAACTAATTGCTAATTGGGTTTGGACATTTTTCTGATAAAGGGAAAAAAGTTATTTTTTCATCATGTTCTGTTATCATAAAGCAGATAGATACATGAAAGCGCTCATCAGTAATCTTTCCACAGATTCTACAGATAAATCGCGTTGGAGCTTTGCATTTACCACATAAGGAATACTCTAGGAGTAATCCCCCACATTTTCTACAGGATTCATCAGGCAATTCAACACATCCAATGAGATGAAGGTTATGCCACCTGTGGAATTTCAAATGATGGTTTTTCTTGAGGGGAACTTGATGCAAGATATCGGTATGCAGTTTGAATTATTTTGTTATAATCTAATCCAGTGTCTACTGATAACAACATTAAATCCTCTTGATATGGAATTGTAATCATTGTAGTATTTTCCCTAAAAGAGACAATTGCAGATATCTTTCCAAATGAATTGTCAAATTCTTTTCTCATTGACATGTCAAGTGTAGTCTCCATAAATAACATCTCTAATTTTTTTTCATCTGTTTCCAATGGAAACACTTGAGACTTGTATTCAGAAATTTTTCGACCACGATTATTGATCATCACTGCAAAATTAACTCCTGATATTTCACACATGTTTTTGCAGATTTCATCATAGAGACACATTTGCTTTGCTTCCAATTAGTAATCCTCCTCATCTAGTAGAATCCAGGACAAGCCTGCAACATCTTCCCAGTGAAACTGCTCAATATTCTCAATTGCAGGTACTTTACTGCTTTTGAGTGTCATAGTATTCTGAATTGGATTTAGTTCAGAGTTCCTGTGAATCAATATAGTTGACATGCAGTCTTTTGATTCGAGTGTTATATTGAATTGATTATTGTTTTGCGGTATGCCTTTTTTGGTTGAAAATAAGACGGATTTTTTTGGTTGGTATCTAGAAAATAGAAATGAAATTCTAAATTGTCTGTGTAAGATATACAGGATCTTTGTCAGTTTTTTGTAACTCTACAAAAGTTTCAGAGTTTTGAACACCTGGAACCTTACCTATCTTTTCAATAACTATAGTATGAAGAGCCTCAAGATCTTTTGCATAAACTTGGATGATAATATCGAATCTACCAGTAACTTCTGAGATAGATACAACTTCAGGAATGTTCATGAATGTTTTGTGAATATCATCTTTGTGTTTTGGATCTCGATTAATTCCAACTGATGCCTTTACACCAATTCCTAAAAGAGAATCATCAATTTCGACTGTGAATTTTTTGATTAGTTTTTTCTTCATCAGTCTCTTTATTCGGCTATAGAGCACTGATGCATTAATTCCCAGTTTTTTAGACAATGTAGGAACTGAAATTGATCCATCCTTGGTTAATTCAAATAGTAATTTCATATCTAATTCGTCAAAACGATGCAACGTATTCGAAAAAACATTTTCTGATTTAATATATGTAGGTTTTTACAATTAATTAGCCCAGATTTACAAGATTTAATTAAAAATCTGTAATTTTTCTAAAAATACCGGTATCTTAAAACATCAACCCCTAAACGATTTTAAGTAGGCTTTTTTGAAAATGTTCGTAATGATTACAGAGTCTCAGCTAGTTGATTTGATTAAAAAGGCAAAGGCGGCCACTAAAAAGAAAAAGTTTACTCAGGCAATTGAGCTAATTGTTAATTTCAAAGATATTGATGTAAAGAAAGGATTTGCACTAAATGAAGTAGTTCAACTTCCAAAGACTAGTTCACCAGCTACTGTTTGTGTAATGGCAACAGGTGAAATGAGTCTGAAAGCAAAAGAGGCAAAGGCAGATTCTGTAATCGGAACTGAAGAATTAGATAAATTTGGAACAAACAAAAGAGAATCAAGAAAATTCATCAACAAATATGATTTCTTTTTGGCAGATACCAAAGTAATGC
This sequence comes from Candidatus Nitrosopumilus sp. bin_68KS, assembly GCF_054095825.1. Taxonomy (NCBI): domain Archaea; kingdom Thermoproteati; phylum Nitrososphaerota; class Nitrososphaeria; order Nitrosopumilales; family Nitrosopumilaceae; genus Nitrosopumilus; species Candidatus Nitrosopumilus sp. bin_68KS. Next base: position 75,076 of record NZ_JBSWSP010000018.1, on the reverse strand, counting down.
CAACAGTTGGTAAAACTTTAGGTCAACTATTAGGTCCCAGAGGAAAGATGCCAACACCAGTTCCATTTGATGCACCAATTGATTCATTTTTGTCAAGATTTAGATCATCAATTAAAGTTAGAACTAGAGCATCACTATCTGTTTCATGTAAAATTGGAGATGAGACCATGGAGGATGCAGATTTAGCAATTAATGCACATACTGTTCTTAATGCAATTGAAAAGAAATTACCAAACGGTGAGAAGAACATGAGAAGAGTTATGATTAAAACTACTATGGGAAAGCCAATAAAACAAGTCCAAGAGGTTAGAAAGAAATTTGCATGAAAATAGAACTGCTTATCCTAAAAGAAAAACTCAGATGTATCAACAACTACAAGAGTTACCAAAAAAATACAAAGTAGTATCAGTAATTAAATTAAACAAAGTACGTTCAACACAGATTTTACCATTAAGAAAAATTCTAAAAGATGATGTCGAATTTGTTGCAATCAAAGACAAGGTTGCACAAAAGGCACTTAATTCACTAGACATCCCAGGAATCAAAGAGATTGCAGACCAACTTGAAGGACAATGCATGTTCTTGTTTACTAACATGTCACCATTCAAACTCAATGTACTTTTAGCTAAAAACAAAGTAATGATGGCAGCAAGAGGCGGGGACATTGCAAGTATCGATATTGTGGTACCTGCAAAGAACACAGGAATTGCACCAGGTCCAATGCTTACAGAATTCAAGGAAGCTGGAATTCCAACAAAGATTGATCAAGGAACAATTTGGATTGCAAAAGATAGCACACCAGTTCTAAAAGGAGGAGCAATCAATGAAAAATTAGCATCAATTTTAGGTAAATTAGATATTAAACCAGTAGAGGCAGGAATTTCACTATTCACAGCACTTGAAGAAGGTAGCACGTATGCTGCAAATGATATGGTAATTGATGTTGAGAAGATAAGAGCACAGTTCGGACAAGCCCACCAAGAAGCAGTTTCACTATCAATAGAGGCAGCATACATTACTGCAGACAACATATCACAGATACTCAGCAAAGCATCACAATATGCTCGCTCATTATCAGTAGAGTCAGGATTTATGACAGACGAGACAAAAGAGCAAATCTTGCAAAAAGCAGATGCACAAGCAAGATCAGTTGCCAGCAAAGCAAAAGATTACACTCCAGCATAAACCTAATTAGTTTTAGTTTTTAATTTATACACGAATCAGTTTTGGTAAAAACAATTAGGAGATGCAAATAATGAATAAAAAAAAATGGTCATGGTATGGAATCATTTTTACAATAATCATATCACTAGTTATTGCCACCATTCAAGTGTACAGCATAGAAGAACAAAACATCAAGACAGCAATAACTGAAAACCAAATTGAAATTCAAGAAGTCATTGCAAAATCAATTGCAAAAAACATTAGCTCAGAGATGGAGTTAATCATATTTGAATTAGAAAACTTAGCAAAAGCAAGTGAATTACAAACAGATACTGGAACTGCAGAATCAAGTAAAATGGTTGCAGAGACATTTTTGCGTATAAACTCTATCTCACCTACTGCACAAATTTTAGCCCTTGATGAAGAGTTCATAGTTTTATCTCAAGCAAGTAAAAATCATGAGTCATTTGTGGGGGCAAAAGTAAAGGGGTTATCAGAATTAATTGATTTAGAAAAGAATAGCAGCAAGACTGATCCCAAGATTTTATCCATTAACACACTGCTTTTTGATGAGCCAGAAATTGCAATAACATATCCAATAATCAATGATGAGACAAAAGAGCAAACAGGAACTCTCCTAGTTACATTTGCATCAAGTGAATTTTTCAAAAGACATGGAAATATTTACGATGTAGAATCTCAATTTTTGACTGTAACTGATGAAAATCATGTGAGACTAATTTATCCAAACAATGAAAGTGCTGAAGAAAATTCCTTAGGATATGATCCAGAATACGACAATGATCCAGTATTAAATACACACATACAACTTATTTTGGAAGGCAATCTATCTACAGCAATTTTTTCTCTAGATGACGATATTGGAGAGAGGATAAGTACTGGAATTCCAGTTACAATAAATAAAAAAATTGAATTTATCTTTGCAGTAGTAACCCCAACCCAATCAATTAACAAAGAGATCGATGAAATAATTTTTGTTACACAGATTCAAAGTATCTTTTTGTTGTTATCAACAATTGTTGTACTGTTAGCATTACTTGTAAAACGCTCTCAAAGCTTCAAGAAAGAAAAACTAACAGTAATTGGGCAATTATCATCAAATATTGCACATGATATACGAAATCCTCTAGGTACAATAAAAAATGCAGGAGTAATAATTCAAAAAGAAAACAACGATAAAAATGAAATCATAATAAGAGAGATTGACAGAATCAATCTATCAGTGAGAAGAATTTCCCATCAAATTGAAGAAGTTCTAAACTATGTAAGAACAACCCCCCTAATTCTAAAACCATATTCAATAAACCAAACAATTCAAGAAGCAATTGATACATTGACAGTACCGGAGAATATTACAATAAATACTCCAAAAAATGATGTAACTATAAAATTTGATCATGAAAAAATACTAATCGTATTTGTAAATATCATACTAAATGCAATTCAATCAATTGGAAATACAAAAGGAGAAATCAATATCAACATCAATGAAACTGAGACACATGCTACAGTTGGATTTGAGAACTCAGGTCCCAACATCCCATCAAAAGATCTAAAACGTGTCTTTGATACACTATACACTACTAAACTAGAAGGAACAGGTCTTGGTCTTTCTAGCTGTAAAAATATTATCGAGCAACACAAAGGGGAGATTTCCGCACAATCCAATCCTGTAAAATTCTCAATTAGGCTGCCAAAATGACAATTCAAATAATATTAACTAATAATAAAATACGGAGAAAAAATTGGTAAATTCCCGTATTCTTTTGGTAGATGATGACATTCAGTTCCTAGAGGCAACTGAATACATGCTAAAATATGAAAATTATGAGGTAATTACAGCTAAAAATGGCGAGGAGGCCATTAAAAAATACAAAGAATCAAGCCCAGATATTGTTCTAATGGACTTGAAAATGCCTGTAATGAATGGCTATGATGCATTTTTTAAAATAAAAAAAGACCACTCTGATGCAAAAATAGTATTCACATCAGCATATGCCATAAACAATGAAGAATTTGCAAAAGCAAAAAAATCAGGATTATTCGGACTGCTAACAAAGCCATTTGATCTTAATGAGCTAAACAGTTTAATCGAATCAAAAAAGTAGTATTTCATTTTACATCAGACTTTTTCAATATAGAATATCTTTGCTGATAATATTTTGTTGCACTTCTAAAAAATAGTAAAAACCATTTCTTCAATTGAATGTCTTCTTCAAAAATTATATCCAAACTTTTTATTCCATTTGTCTTTGATTCATTTTTTCGAATTGGATTGTATAATAGATTAGTGTAAAACCAATATGAGATCTGTTCTGCTAATTGCTCTTCAGAAATAGATTCAAAGTTTCTTTGATATTTAATGTGCACGTATGACATTAACTCATAAAATGGAATTCCCGGCTGAACTTGAATTTGCGGATTGTCTGCAAGTAATCCATTTGCTAATAATTTAATTCCGTAAATCCTGTTACCTATTTTTGATTTTAGATAATCCCATTTACCAAAAACTTTAGGCAATATGTCGGAGTATTTTTGTGCAACCTTGTCAATTTCAGAATTTGAAAAATCAAGTACATCAATGCAGTACAAAATTCCATACAAAGATAGTCTGTACTTGTCAGCTATTCCTGTTTTGAGGCTCTGTCCATCTTTTACTACCAACCCCAAATTTAAAATTCCATCTGAATGTTTTCCTTTATCTTTTCTTCCAACAAGTAGTCTTCTGTAAATTTTTTCTCGTTCACGTAATTTTGCCATGTCATTAGGAATTGATATTTTTGCCAAATCCCATGTTGTGAGGGATTCATTTTTTGACATTATTTTTAAAAGTGATTGAACATTTTGTTGATGTTTAGTTAGTTTTGATTTTTTTTCACCGGGTTTTCCATAATGTAGATGTGCATTGGGGCGCAAATACATTTTGTAGTTTTGCAAGTTTCCTAGGGCGGATTCGGATTCAAAAGGCATACCGTAATCCGGTATCTCTTGTTATATATAACTCAGCCTCAACAATTGCATGAAGCAGCAAACCGTACACAACTGGCAACACTCGCCTTCAAAAACTCAGGTTACAAGCGTCCCTGTAAAAGCAGTGCCAAAATCCTTGCATCAAGCCAAGACACCTACCTTCTCCTGTGAGGATTTGATGGGACTTTCCTGGGCATTGTTTGAGGAGAGATACTAAAATGCAAACACAATATTTTTTCCCAAATGTGAGGATTGTATGCAATAAGATGCCGACCCATTTTGTTGCATTGCATAGCCAAAATTGTATGGAGGAGATGAGAAAATGAAACCGGCCAACAAAAAAATTTTCCCCAGAGGTGGATTTTCATCTTCGCTGCTGATGTACACAGAACAAATCGAAAATCCTGATAGCATCAATTCTCAATACGAGAATGAAATAATGCTAGATGAGTTTGATTTGTTTGTACACCAAAAACCAAGAAGAGGCAGTCTAATGAGGTGTGGTGCATCAGCATGAGCATAGTTTCAGCACCAAGCATATCAAGGAAGAGTAAGATGAGAAGTTTGGCAGCATCATGTATTTTTGGAATGGTGTTAAGTCTTTCTCTTACAATGTTTGATAATTCTGCTTTTGCAGAATCGACTCAAACTTCAGTGATACGACTTGATGATGAGACAAGTCTTGAAAAGACTACTCTCAGCATGAACATTCCTGAAACAAATACACTTCCTTGGGGAACAATCAAAGGCAAAGTGAATGACCCTTCACAAGGACATCCTGTGATTATTCAAATTTTCAAATCCGATGAGTCCGTTCCTATTCATGTTGCACAGGTTAACTTGAAAGGGGATCATTCCTTTGAGTACAAGTTCCGATTGCTGTCAATAGATGATGGTGAAATCACTCCTTTTTTTGAAGGCGACTATAATGTCAAAATCTTCAAGGTGATAAACACACCAACAGGTAATCTAGAGTCAATCTAGATTATCTTAATCTTTTTTTCAATAATGTTTTGCAAAGATAGTGCTAATTCAATAATTAGGCAATAGCGTTATTACTGTTGAAAAAGAAACAGGTTTAGATAAAAAATGAGTACAGAAAAGGATATTTTTTCAGGCTATGGCCACTACGATATAGCAGAAAAATTGGAATTACGTTTACCTAAAACAGAAATCAAAATTGAGCGTAAACCAAATGATAGAATATCATATTATCGAAAAAATTCTGAAAATCAAGAAGTAAGGAAATCATTTCCAAATTCAAGTAAAAATGTAAAGATAGAACTTTGTCCAGTATTGCCTCTTCACCTCCCTGCTAAAAAAACACACGATCTCATCTTTTTGCGTTTAACAGAATCTATGTTTATAGAAAAAAATTCAGATGCAAACTTTGTAATGCAATTTCCAATAGAGATCGGGGTATTTCTGATAAACTCTAGTGATGGTTCAAAAGAACTGTTTGATTGTTTTACATGTGAGCCAATGCACTCAAGATTTGCATTGTACGGCACACCAGAAAAAGGAAATCTTTGCATGTATTCCAAAGTCAAATTACTAGAAGAAAAGGATTCAGATCCTTATGTTTTTGCAAAAATGAAAGTGACGTTGAGTAATGAACTAGATCATGGAGTATTTGTAAAAAAATTAGTCTTCCCAATAAATGAACATACGATTTACTATGCAGAAAATTCTTCTGAAGTTCATATTGATGATATCAAAGGAGTGATAAAACCAGCAGTAAATAACAAAGTCATTGAGATTAGCAGAGAAGACTATAGCAAAAAAAACAATGATTTGAAACTAGTAGCATATTCTAGCAGTAAGGAAAACAAATCATTTACGATGGAAAGGGGATTTGATTAGATGGTTCTTGAAATTTTAGACATGCAATTAATGGAAGGCGTTAGTGTTTGGAGCCTGCTAATTACTGGAATTCTAGTTTTTGTTGGAGTTATTGTTGCAAGAATAGTTCGAATGATTTTCAACAAAAAATTTGCACCAAACATGCCAATACACACTGTAAAAACTTTGAACAAGTTAATCTATTATGGAATAATTATCATCTTCCTAATGGCTGCAACTGCAAGCCAGGGAATTGATCTTGGCGGGCTAGTAGTAGGAGCAGGGTTTATGGGAATTGTGATTGGATTTGCAGCCCAATCAGTGGTATCAAACATGATATCAGGAGTATTCTTGTTAATTGAAAAGCCTGTAAAACAAGGAGACACAGTAGAAGTAGTTGATTCTAGTGTATTGGGTAAGCTAATTGACATTAGTACATTCTCATCTAAAATTCAACAGTTTGATGGTACCGTTGTTAGAATTCCCAACGAAAAAATGTTTACATCAAATCTTCGCTCCTTTAATTTATCTGAAGTTAGAAGAAGTGAGGTTACAGTTGGTATTGGATATGGAGAGAATATCGACAAAGCAATCAAAGTAATTAAAAATGCAATTGAGAAGAATGTAGTTTATTCACTCATGGAGCCTGAACCACAGTTTTCTATTTCAGAATTAGGAGATAACAGCGTAAACATTCTGATTCGTGTTTGGTATCCACGAGATGATCTGCTTGAAGTAATGCCCAATTTACTCAAAGTGATTAAAAATGCATTAGATGCAGAAGGCATTGAAATCCCATTCCCACAAAGAGTAGTATGGGAAGGAAAAGATTCTGAGAGATAAAATTTTGCAGGATCAGATAGATTTTACTATGAACATTTAATTTGTGTTTTTTTAAAATGGACTAACAACTCTTCATAGTTACATAATGCAGATTTGTTGATATGATTTCAAAAAGAGATGCAAAGCAAATTCTCGCTCAACTATCAGATACTGAGGAATTCTCATCAATTGTAGACAATGTGGCCATCATAAAAAATACAAATTTCAAGACCAGGAAATCTCTTGAAACAGTAGTAAATCAAGAAATTCTAGATAATTTTCAAAAAATAGAAGAGGCAATAATTAATTTACAGTATCTTTTTGAGGAAACTAAAAAACCCATTTTAAAATCACAAAATAGCCACATAGATGAAATGTCTTATGTTTCATTATTTGAAATACTAAAGCAGTCCATTCCTGTAAGCATTCCTTCAGAGATATTCATAAAACTTCCAAGACATGATTACGCAATTAAGGGAATAAAAAAGAAGTTAGTTACACTATTTTCAAGTTTAATTCGAAATTCAATTCAAGCAATGGATAAAAAAGGAACAATCACTATCAGGGCATTTGAATCAAATAAACAAGTAAGAATAGAAATAGAAGATACAGGGAATGGAATTCCCGAAGAAATGATAAAGCAACTCTTCGTAGCACATACAACTACAAAAAAATTCGGTACAGGTCTTGGTACATCACTTGCAAAATCCATCGTGGATTTACATGGAGGGACAATTTCTGCAAAGAACAGCCCTACAACGTTTACAATTCAATTGCCAGTCTACGAATAATAAAACAAACTAATACAAGAATTACTATGATATTGTATGACTAATTTTCTCAAAGCTACATCAATGGATCATGTAAATATGAACGTCAAGGATTTAGAGAAAACTATAGAATTTTACAAAAATCTTTTCGGATTTAAAATTAGAAAAGATGACAATTCCCCAAACAAACTAGATGCCCCATCAAAGATTATCGGTAATGACTCCATCAAGCTATGTCTATATGAAAATCCTCAAATGTCTACTGCTGGAGGAATAGCTCACTTTGGTTTTCATGTTGCAAACTTTGAACAAATAATGGATAAATGCAAAGAATTGAATGTGGAAGTTCTCTATGACGGTCCTGTAGAGTTTGAAAAATCAAGGTCTGTTTACATCAAAGATCCTAGCGGATACGACATTGAACTCAGTGAAGTATCAGGTGGGGGATTATAGAGATATTTTATTTTAAAAATGTCTAAAATTATTTCCAAGAAGGAAAACCGCCATCTAATGTTACAGCACTAAATCCCTCTTTGTTTAGTTCATCTGCTGCAATATTTCCACGATAACCTGTTCCGCAATATGTACAAATTTTCTTACCCCTCATATCCTCAATCTGCTTCTTTTTTGCATTTCTTATTGCCAATCCTAGAGGCATGTGAACTGACCCATCAATTTTTCCTGAAGCAATCTCATCAAGTTCCCTTACATCAATAATAACAAAATCTTCTTTTTTTGATTTTAATTCGCTTGCAGAAATCTTATCAGCCATGAATTAAATTGAGATGTTTTCCTATTTATTCTCATTCTATTTTGAACTGAATCAAGGCATACCGTAAATTAAAAGATATTTTGATATATTATTTTGAGATATTGCTCCTGGCGAAAACGTAAGAGGTTTGACATATCTCTTGGATTCCTTCGAATCCTGATAGTTGCCTCCTTACGTTTCACCAAAAAGTGAATGAAAATGGAAAAAATAAAATTAAAAAACAAATGGCTTGGAGCTCCATTAGTAGCATTACTGTTTGTATCTGTTTTTTCAACAGCAGCACATGCTGAAGATACAAAGGATGTTTACAACCAAGCAAAATTGGCTGCAGAATTGGAGTTTAGTGAAACAATTCAAAAAGCAAAAGAGGAATTAAAAACAATAACTGAAAAATCCCCTAAAGATCCTGAGTTAAAAAAGCAGGCTGAGAAAAACTATTACAAAATAGTTGCAGATGCCAAGATCATTCGTGATCAAAAAATTGCCCAAGCTTGGGAGATTTACCAACAAGCATCAACAACTAAAATTACTGATCCAAAACAAGCAAGAGAAGCATATACCAAAACAATCAATGACGCAAAAATAAAGTATGAAAAACAACTAGAAGATGCAAGAACTGCACATGAAATATCATTGTCTGAAACAACAGACGAACAAAACATCAAAGCGCTAGAAAAAAAATATGAACAAACCCAAAATGAAATAAAAGAAGCATACAACAACGCAATAACCAAGGCAAATGAAGAGTATCAAAAGGCCAAAGAAGATCTAAAGAAGAGTAAAAACAATTCCCGATAATAAGGAATCAGCAGAAATCCATCAAAGGTTAGAGTCCATCTTGACTCTACCCCCATTTTGGGGAGGAATTGATACACAGATAGGAATAAAAATGAATTCTAGTCTTCGCTCATTTTCGTAGTATGGCTTGGATCATCTTTTATTGCCTCTATAATTCTTTTGTTGATTGCAATACGATACGAATTACTACAACTAGAAAAGAATTAATCATTATCTCGGCATATGTTACAATAAAGTGGCTTGTCAAAAGGAATCAATCCCATTTGTATCAGATACTCCATTGCCGAGGATATTTCATAACGTTGATGACATTTAGAGCAAGATACATTCAAAAAAGAAACAACAGCATACAAGACACTCCATCAATTCTCAATATATAGAGAGCTCGAGCCAGCATCAGAACAACTAACTTCAAGTTTTATTTTCGATTGAAATCCTGCATGATTTTTGGTAGTTTGTCATCAGGATTTTTTTGTATGTTGAATTTCTTACAAAACTCAAAATGATTTGGCCAGTTGGCTTTGGCAATTCTTCCAAAGTCAGCACTGACCATTTTATCATACCAATCAATTATAATTATACCATATCCGAAGAAACGTCGAAGATACGTTCCAATCTCAGTTGGAATTTTGTTATTCAGTGTTAGATAAGCAATTTCGTCAAGCGTATTTAGATAATCATTTGCATATCTTTCACAATCCTCTGTTGTCTGCAAAATTGCATTTTTTTCCAGTCTTTTAGTTAGATCTTCATGAAATGAGCGTAATAGTTGTGAGTATGTTGCCCGAGTATTTTCTTTTGTAGTCTTCCAGGTAATCCATAGAGTAATTGCAAAAATAGTCATAGTTACACAACTAATCATTACTGCCAAAACAGGAATCTCTATTGGAAGTGAGATGGATTGAAGATAGCCATTACTCAAAATATTAAACATGATTCTCTATTGGAATATAGCTATTTGTGCGAATCTGTTATGATGTAGGGAACTGTTTTTATCTGCTATTAACACAATTTGATTATGTCTTCAGATGAAATTGACAATCTAGAGCAAGCTTGCCAAAAAGTTTTGCAACTACCAAAAATTCGATTTGTCGGAGTTTTAAACAAAATGGGAAAAAAGATTGCAGGAGGTTTCAAAGAAGGTGTTACATCTTTCCTTCCAGACAAAGACAATCAAATGATGTATGTTCAATTAATGCTAGAGTATATGATGAGAAAAGACTTTGATGAGCACTTGGGAAGTATTGACTATATTGTATCAAGAAGAACCAACTTGAAAATGATTAGCATTCCAACTAAAGAATTTCTTGTCTTAATTTCTGCACAAAGAGATGCAGACACTCAAGAAATTATCAAACATGTCAATTCTGCTTTTACCACACTACCAGATATTAAACCATAAGATCAGATTCAGGTTTTGAAATAATTGTTATTAGACTGGTTAACAAAAGATGGTAAATTACTCATCACAGCTAGAATGGTAAGAACATTCTCGTATGGGTTTTTGAGTATCATTCTTGCAATTTATCTAAAGCAAATCGGTTTTGATGATATTCTAATTGGAGTGATTCTTTCAGTAACTTTGCTCAATAGTGTTTTTTTCACATTATTTGCTAGCTTTTATGCAGATAGATTTGGAAGAAAAAGAATTCTACTAATTTATGCAGTTTTGATGTCTGTAGCAGGAACCATTTTCATTCTAACTGATAATTATCTTTCCCTAATCATTGCTGCACTAATTGGAACAATCAATGTTACAGGTTCTGAAACAGGTGCATTTCTATCAATTGAGCAGGCAGCACTACCACAAACAGTCAAAAAAATTAAAAAAAGAAACACTCTCTTTGCGTTTTATAACATGGGTGGGACATTTGCAATGTCTGCAGGGATTTTACTTGCAGGAATTCCGCAAATACTCCAAGAAAGTGGTTGGTCAAATATCGAATCATTCAAGCCTCTATTTGCAGCATACATAATTGCAGGATTAATTGTTGCAATTTTGTATCTACTATTAAGTAAAAATATTGAAGTAAAAAATAAAATCAAAATACCGAGTTCCCCACTAAAACAACTCTCTCCAAAGTCAAGAACAATTGTTGGAAAATTATCAGTATTGTTCTCACTGGATTCTTTTGCAGGAGGTTTTGTAATTCAAAGCATCATTTCGTTTTGGTTCTTTACCAGATTCGGGGTTGATCTAACTACGTTGTCTTTTGTCTTTGCAATAGCTGGTGTCTTGACTGCGTTTTCATATATTTTGGCTACTAAAATTGCAGACAAGATTGGATTGATAAACACAATGGTATTCACACACATTCCTGCAAATGTTTTACTTATTTTACTGGCATTTGCTCCAACGTTTCCAATTGCATTGGGATTGCATCTTGCAAGAATGACATTATCTCAGATGGATGTGCCAACAAGGCAATCATACATTGTTGCAGTTGTAGATGAAAATGAAAGAACTGCTGCTGCTGGAATTACAAATACATCAAGAAATGTTGCACAAGCAATTAGTCCGTCAATTACTGGATTAATAATTCACTCATTATGGTTATCTGCACCTTTTGTGATTGGCGGAGTGTTAAAAATCGCGTATGACATTGGCGTTTACATTAATTTCAGAAAGATAAAGCCTCCAGAAGAATCTTAGGTGTATTGATGCAAAAAATTGAGAATTATATTTCAAACTCTAAACTCCATCCTTGAAAATCAGATAAAAATGATAGAATATATTCAGGAACAGCTTAAAGCAAGAATAGAATTAATATGAAATGCAAATACTGTGGAAAAAACATTACTGGAAAAAACGCTATTTATTGCTCGACTAAATGTCAGACATATTATTCCACTGAACTAGAAAGAAAAGATACATCAAACTATGCTAGAGTAACCATAACACTAGATAAAGACATGTCAAAAAGCCTCAGAACAATCCAGTCAAAACTAATTCAAAATACCAATGAGAGTATATCCTTTTCGCAAGTTGTGAATCTTGTACTTGAAGAAGGAATCAAAGGAAAAAGGACGGTTCTAAAAGACATCTAAAAATGGATTCTTTAAAGAAATTATTTCAAAATCAAATTAAATGCTAGAAATAATTTTTGACAAAAAATGTTGTAATTATTGAACACAATATCTCTTATGAAGTTAATCTAGTATGAAAAAACATGCCAAAATGTAGAAACTGTGAGGAGGACTTTATTGCAAACAATTCAAGTTTTTGCTCCGGAGATTGCTCTAATAATCACTCAAAGAAATATTTTCTATTTTGATCAATTCACAGATGTTCATCCTTACAAGTAATTTTTATAGATTTTGTGCAACTATTACCCATTTGTGAGGTGTTGTAAAATTATTACAAACAATCTGTAATGTAATGTGATTTTCTACATAAAATGATGAATATTATTCCCAAGGTAATCGTCGTAGATGACGTTGAATCACATTTGGATGTTTTTTGTGAATTTTTACGTTTGAAAAATATTGATGTCGTGGGGACAGGTAATGATGGCCTTGAAGCAGTTCAGCTTTATGAAAAACATCATCCGGATATAGTATTGATAGATTTAGCAATGCCTACCTATGATGGGTACTATGCACTAAACAAAATATTATCAATAAACAAAAATGCCAAAGTAATCATAATGACTGCAATTGAGGATGTAAAAAACAAGGAAAAATTATCAGGACTTGGAGCAATCGATGTTCTACAGAAACCATTTGAATTAAACCGGGTAGTAGATGTAATCAATAAGATATTCAAAGATCAGAAATTAATTACAAAATAAGAAAATCCCAATGAAAAAAGAGTAGGATTAGAGAATTTTAGGATGGATTGTATTTTGCTTTGGTTGTAATTCCGTCTGGAAATGTCTTTCCTGCAGGTAGAACAGTACCAGTTGCAACAACGGCATTATCTAGAATTGTAGTATCTTTTTCGATTACTATATCATCGCCCATTTTGACACCACTGCCGATAACGGCATGTCCTTCGACGATTACTTTTTTGCCAAATACACAATCATTGCCTACGTTGACTTTACGTTCTATTACACAACCATCTTCCATGGTGACACCGCTACCAATTACGGCATGTTTTTGGATTACAACTTTGTTTCCTAATACACAGTTATCTCCAATTTTAGCATCACCTTCAATTACAGTACTTTCTTGGGTTTTAACGCCATTTCCTATAATTGCACTTGAATCTATGTTTGTCATGCAATAATATGCTCAATACATGCTTAAGAGTTTGGTCCTAATTGTATTAACTCTGAATCAAAACAATTGTCGGTCCCTTTAATTCAACTAAATTATAAGCGTGACTAGAGATTAAATCAATATGAAAAAACAAAGTAAAGAACCACAGATAAACAAAAACAACAAAACAAAGCCTGAAAATTTAATGAAAAAAGAGTACACTGAGGATTTGGATAAATTAAAAAAAGAGATTAAGAAAGAGAATGTATAAGATAGAAGCAGTTGTAAGAAACTCGGTTTTTTATGAGGTAAAAAAAGCCCTAGTTGATGTAGGCATTTCAACTTTCTCAGCATTTCAAGTTCAAATTACAGGAATCCATCATTCCCATAAAGGATTAAGAACCAATTCACATAACTATATCCCAAAATCCAAAATTGAGCTTCTTTGTGCAGATGAGGATAAAGACAAAGTAATTGAGATTATTCAAAAAACTGCAACTACCGGTGAAAAAGGAGATGGCATAGTATTTTGCTATAAAATTGAGAATTTAGTAAAGATTCGCGATGGTAAAAATGACAAAGATGCACTTTGAGATGAATCTAAAGTTGCAAATTCAGAATTGTTTATACAGTAAAAGGAATATTCAACAATAATGTCGGATTTTGTTTTACCTAAATTACCATATGAATATGATGCACTAGAGCCATACATTGATGCTCAAACTATGGAAATTCATCATTCAAAACATCATCAAGCTTACACAAACGGATTGAATGATGCATGGGAGGATATGTCAAAAGACAATCAGGATATAGCTTTACTCATTTTACTTTCAGATTTGGATCAACTCAAGCCAGAAGTTAGAGGACGAATTAATTTTCATGGTGGAGGATACACCAATCACGAATTATTTTGGAAGAGTATGAAACCTGGTGGCGGTGGAGAACCAAGCGGTCCATTAAAGGATGAAATTGTAAAAGAGTTCGGAAGTTTTGAGAAATTCAAAGAAGTATTTTCAGCAAACACTGCAACAATTCAGGGAAGTGGATGGGGATGGCTAATCTATGATCCAAAATCAAAGAAAATTAAATTTAAAACAACAGCAAACCAAGACAGCCCAATTACAGAGGAACTCATTCCACTCTTAGGATTGGATGTATGGGAGCATGCATACTATCTAAAATACGAAAATAAGAGACCTGACTACATATCTGCTTGGTGGAATGTAGTTAATTGGGAAGAAATTGAGGGCAGATTTACCAGAGCACCACAAGATGCAAAAGCATTTTTTACAAGAAATAGAACTTAAATTAAAATTTAGTATTTCAGAAAATATTGTCCTTAAGTTATTTTAACAGAATTATAAATCCAATAGTTTCTGAATGGTATTCTTTCTATTTCTTAGTGTAACAGTTGATATTCCGGAAGATTCACAAAATTTCCTTTGATTAACGGTATCACCCATAAGCATTGATGCCAGGTATAATGATGCTGCTGCTTGACCTATAGGATTCTTCCCTGCAGTTGCACCTAGTTTTTCAACATCTGCCAATATCTTCAATGCATATCGTTTAGTTTTTTCAGAAATCCCCATGTCACTGGAGAGTTTCGATAGAAATGATGAAGTGTTGTACTGAGGTACATTCAAACTAAATTCATCAATTAATAATCGAACTGCTCTTTGCAGGGGTTTTTTATGGATATTTCCAATTTCTGAAATATCATCCAAGCTACGAGGAGTCATTGTTTGTCTACAGGAAATATACAAAGCTGCTGCCATCAATGAGTTTGAAGTTCTTCCCTTGGTAAGATGATTTTTTTGTGCTCGTCTAAATATGGAACAGGTAACCTCTACAGTATTTTCTGAAATCCCCAATTTTTCTTTTAATCCATTTAAGAATGTCAGTGATTTAACAAGAGTTCTTTGCGATGATTTTCGCAATTTACTTCTGTTGTCTAATACACGTAATCGATTAAATCGGGATTTGTTTCCAGAGTTTAATGGCTTGCCAGTAGCATCACGATCGTTGCCAATGACAGAATACATTCCTTTGTCATACATTGAAAGTGATTGTTTTGAACCAACATGACTCTTTGTCATAAAATCTTCAAGACTATGAATCTGTGTTTCATTATTGTTATCTAATTTTTCTTCAATTACAGTACCGCAATCTGCACAAAAAATTTCCCCGCTAAATGAATCTGTGATCAAATTATTTTTATTACAATTATCTAATTGACATTTTTGCATCATGAAATACAATAGGTTTTGTATGTAATAAGGTGGGATCGATATTGACTTGATTCAGAATTAGGACAAGTGGATTACACTTTTTTGATGTTTCAAGTATTGATTCTCATTCCATAGAACAAGAACGATGTACAGAATTAGATAAAAAAATAGTTCAGGTAAAAAAATCCAAACTATTTTGCTTCAATGAATATTACATCCACAAGATCATTGTTACTTCGTTTGGTTACAGTATCTCTATTTGCATTATGGAAATTCTGTAAATGGGATTTTCTGGTTTTGACCCCATATTCTCGACATAATCTGCAAAAATAGGTAACCTGTCTTTCTGACCTGGGTTTTACTTGATTTTCATATTCTATAATCGCAGTTGCCATTTGAAATATTATGAAATCACCAGTATTTTAATGTTGTAATATATATGACATATTGTCAATTAAATACCATTTATGCAAAAAATTTATATTTTGTAATCACCATTACACTAATTCAGTGATTAAAAGATGTTTGATGACCAATTTGAAACAGCATTTCGAAGATTGTCGAATCCCTTTTTTTCAATGGGAGATGTCTTCGATAGTCCAAGAGGGGGCACAATCCAAACTTTTGGCCCATACTACTACGGTTACGTAAAGACTGTAGGAGAGGATGGAATTCCTCATGTAACTGAATGGGGAAATGCAAAACCTGCAAATTCTCTTTCTGACTCTTCAGTAAGAGATCCATATGTCGATGTATCAGTTGATGAAAAAGACAGTACTCTCAAGATAGTATCTGAGATGCCAGGGATTGAAAAATCTGATATCAAATTAACTGTGTCAGATAAACAAGTCTTACTCTCAGCAGAACACAATGACAGAAAGTATGAAAAGAAAATTCCTCTACCATCAAAAGTAGACGAAAACTCTGCAAAAGCAAAATACACAAACGGAGTTCTAGAACTGACATTGTCACTTGCCGAGGAAAAACCTCAAGGTAAGATTGTGTCAGTAGAATAATTTGGAGGTGAAAGCAATGAATACAAATTCATCACTCAAACAGATAAAGCAATCTGCCAAGAATTGCATGGAGAAAATTTCTTCAGAATATGAAGAAGTGGTTTCCAAATGGAAGTTTGGTAGGAGAAACTTCCCTTGAGGTGGGAAAAATGCCCGATACATTATGTAGACAATGTGGAGGGGAATTGGATGTAGCAAAGAAATGTTTGCATTGCAATCATCCAATTCAAATGATTTGTAAACAATGCACAGAACTAACCGAAACTAGATTCCACAGTCAATGCATGTATCAAGAAGAGATTTTATCTCACACAGTCGCAGCCCTGGCATAGTCATATAACACCCGATTCAACTATGTGGGGAGAATCAATCTCCCCACATGTTAAACTTTTTTAAATTCATTTCAAAGAGATTGAAAAACCAAAGTATCAATTTCTCTATTGAGAATCAAATTTACTCTTAATATGGGATGCTTTGAGGTTTTTTTCAATGGATCTTAATAAAATTCTAGTACCAATTGATGGTTCAAAAAAATCCTTTGAAGCCCTAGATAGAGCAATAACCCTAGCTGGATTTACACATGGTCAAGTGATGGGCATTCATGTAATTCCTCATGTAATTGATGGAGGTCCTAGAACAAAGGCAATTGATAAGCAGATAGTAGAAGAAGGCAATATTATTCTTAAAAAAGCAGCAAAACGTGCAGGAAACAAAAATGTCAAATTCTCAACTAAAATTTTAAGAGGATCTCCAGGATATGTTACACTTCACACTGCAAAAGCAGGCAAGTTTGATCATATTGTAATGAGTACAACAGGATCAGGTTCTGCGTCTAAAGACATGATAGGTAGTGTATCAAACCACATCCTTCAAAAATCTAAAATTCCAGTATATTTGATCAAATGATTTGATTTCAGTGAAATACTCAGAGAGTCTTTCTCAATGCTTCATTTAATGCCTGAGAATAACTGTATGAGGATTGGCTTTTTTGAATTGTTTTGGCCTGGACTACTCGAAGTTTCTTATCTAGATCGTCATCAATCATTATAGTAATTCGTTTCTTCATATAGTATAGTATGATCATAAGCATATAAGATATACGCAAATGTTCCAAAAATGGAATTGAATAAATTCTGCTTAATACAAAAATTTTGGAATTTTCTTTATCAAACTTGCAAGAGATATTCTACCAGGGCCTGCAGTAATTATTGTCAATGCAGCAACCAAATTACTAAACCTACGCATGGTCTTTTTTTAGTATAAAAAAATCCATCATCCTAGATTCAGATGATTTTTGATCGATCATAAAGAACATACTATTTTTTATGTTCATAGTATGATAGTAATATTCTATGAGAAAGAAAGTGATGTACCAATGATGGCAACATGTACAAAATGTAATGAAAAGTACGAAGTTTCATCAGCCATGGAGTACCTAGTCAAAATGGGAATGGTGCCTGAATCTCAGAAATTTTGTTGTGAATGGTGCAGATAAATAGAATTAATGAAGGCAGACCTGCACTGGTATAGGAGTGTGCAGCTGTCTTATCATGAATTCTATACACAGTTATGAATCCTCATGCTATTAAGAGCAAGGCTTTTTGACATCATTCGAGATAAAGTCAATTAGTCAAATACCACGTATTTTGCAAGATTATCTAAACAGTTTAAAAAACAATCCATCTAGACACAGTACATTGGTTGACGATTCATCTAAAATTGCTAAAAAAGGAATTGAAAATTTACTCTCAGATAAAACTCCAAGTATAGTAGATATGTTACTTGGACGGGGTACAGAAAAGGTAGTAGATTCTGAAACATTAACTGCAGAAATACAAGACAGAGTAAACAAATCACTAAATCATGAATTCATGTATTCTGCAGTAACTGAAGAATCAGAAACATTTCTGAGAAAAAGAGTACTGCAGAGCATAGACATGGCAGTATTATTTGTTGATCTAGTAGGATCTACAGCCATGATCCTAAATTTACCTAAAGAAAAACTTGCCACTGTTTTTACAACATTTGCTCAAGAGATGGCATATGTGATTAAACGACATGATGGCTTTGTGCTAAAATTTGTAGGTGATGCAGTTATTGGATATTTTGTTGCAGAAGAACTATCCACACCCGTTGCAAATAGAGTAGTTACTTGTGCGGAATCAATGCTAAAAATTATCAAAGTAGGTATTAATCCAATTTTAAAAAGTAATAATCTTCCGGAATTAAAGATAAAAATTGGCATAGATTATGGAGAAAACACAATTGTACGATATGGCGATGATCTACAAGAAGCTCATGTAGATATTTTAGGACCATCAGTTAGTATGGCAGCAAAAATTCAAAATCTAGCTCAGCCTGATCAAATAATGGTTGGTGGAGATATTTTTACGAAACTTCATGATTCTGTTCAAGAGTATTTTGTGCGTTTGGATATCAAAAAATCAAACTGGGGCTATAAATCTGCAAAAACAAAAAAAATCTATCCAGTTTATGCATATGTTGGAAAGTAAATATCACAAATAAAGATACACAGGCAAGATGAAGTTTAATCTAAGAGTATTTGGAATGGTTTTAGGACCTGCGTTATTTTTTCTAATTATATTAATGCCAACACCAGAAGGAATGTCATATGCTGCAAAAGCAGTTTTTGCAATTTCAATATGGATGATTGTATGGTGGATCACAGAAGCCATTCCAGTTTATGCAACAGCTCTTCTTCCAATAGGATTAATTCCGTTACTTGGAGTACTACCAGTCAAACAAATTGCTGCAGAATACATGCATCCAATAATTGTGCTGCTGCTTGGAATGTTTATGATAGCACTAGCAATTGAGAAATCAGGACTGCATAAAAAAATTGCATTTGAATTAATATCGATATTTGGATATTCCCCAAAGAGAATAGTTTGGGGATTTATGATTACAACTGCGTTACTTTCTACAGTTGTGATGAGCACCACAGTTGTTTTGATCTTACTTCCAATTGCAGGAATAATTTTAGCAGCTTTGGATAAAACAAATTTTGTTACTACAAAATTCAAAGTTATCTTTATGCTATCCATTGCATATTCATCATCGATTGGAAGTGTTGCAACATTGATTGGCGCACCTCCAAACTTGCTTTATGCTGCAACTGTAATGGAAATGTTCTCACATAGAGTAACATTTGTTGAATGGTCAATGCTTGGAGCACCACTTGCATTCTCAATGCTAATACTTTGTGGGCTATACATGAACACTCAAATTAAAAAAAGCAGTTCAGAAACCACAAATGAAATCAAACGAACTATTTTGTTAGAAAAATCCCAGGTAGGAAAAACGACCATGGAACAAAAAACAGTGCTCGGAGTGCTTGTTGGAGTTTTGGTTTTAATGTTCACAATTCCTTTATGGCAGCCTGAAGGATCTTTTATCACAAATTCAGTAATTGCAATTTTAGGAGGAATTTCCCTCTTTATTTTACCAAAAACTCGCTCTGAGAGCTTGATGAATTGGGCCGGAATTGAAAAACTACCATACGGGTTGTTATTTTTACTGGGAGGAGGTTTTGCATTATCCTTGGCATTTGTAGATTCAGGATTAGCAAATTGGATTGCAAATTCACTTTCATTTGTTGGAGATTACCCATTTGAATTAGTAATTGTAATTCTTGTTGCAATGATTATGTTTTTGACAAATGTAAAATCAAATACTGCAACAGCTGCAATTTTCATCCCAATTGTTGGAACAATGGCAATGCTAAATGGATGGACACCTTTACCAGTTCTGTTTGCAATTACTGTTGCAACTTCATTTGCATTCTTGCTACCAATGGGTACACCACCTAATGCACTAATCTATGAGAAAGCACAAATTCCAATTAAATCAATGATAAAACACGGTTTTGTTCTTAATATGATGGCAATTGGTTTGATTTCAGCTGTCACAATATTTGTTTCATCTAAAATTCTAATTTGAGAAAAGTTGATGGGTTTATTTACAAGACATCAAATAATTGATCGTGTACAAAACAATTCTTGTACCTCATGGAGGCACAGAAGGAGGAGATGAAGCATTAAAGCATGCTATTTTTGCTGCAAGAGAATCATCTAAAATTATCATTTTACACATTGTAGAGGAAATACAGTCCCCACCATCATTTGCATTATCGTCATCTGAACGAGAAGGGTTACTCAAAAGCATTGATGAGGCAAATGAAGAGATTAGAAAAGACATGGAGAAGAAAATGGAAAAATCAGCTCAGTTATGCAAAGACAAAGGCATTGCAGTAAAAGTCAAAGTGGAGATTGGTGATGCAGCTGAGCACATTTTAGATTTTGTTGATAATAACAAAGTGGATCTGATTGTAATGACAAAGCGAAGAAAGCTCAAAGGAATGAAGAGACTACTTTCACTCGGTAGTGTTTCACGTAAAGTTGTAGAAAATGTCACTTGCCCTGTCACTTTAATTGACATAGAAAAAAGTGGAAAAAAATAGAGACAGAATATTTCATCTGTCCCAGAAAATAGGTATGAAAGCTAAATACTGGTTGCAATAAAGGCACCAATACCCATACCCATTACAACACCAATACCCATACAAATAAGATCAAATTTTACGACCTTTCTGAATGGCGCATGTACCATTTTATCCCATGTGCTGATTTTCTGAGTTTGCATATTTTTCACCTCGGAGACATTCTCTACACAATTAGATAATTAAACAACTAAGGAGTTGATTTAAATCAGAATCAAATCAAAAGATTATCAGTTTAAGAATTCGTTTACCATATGGTATTCTGAGTGAATCGTGATAAGACAGCTGCTCTAAATTGTTGTTTTACATCATTTTCAAAAGTGGGTCTGCCTTCATTTGCATTCACTCTTCAGATTGTTGAGTAATCATTAGCACAAAGAGTATTAGAATCCAAGTTCCTAGGCATTAATGATTCATCAATGGAGTTAATTTTCAACGTTTTATTTGTAGTTGCAGGTTTGGCCATGCTCTATTTTGGAGCAGAATGGTTAGTCAAAGGATCAATTGCCATATCAAACAGACTAGGGGTTAGTCAGTTGGTAATTGGATTGACAGTTGTGGCTTTTGGAACATCGACTCCAGAGCTTGCAGTGAGCATTTCATCTGCAATGCAAGGACTATCAGATGTAGCTTTGGGAAATGTGGTTGGAAGTAACATTGTCAATATTGGTGCAATACTAGGACTATCTGCAATTGTTAGTCCGATAATTGTTTCAAAATCCACCATAAGAAAAGAAGTGCCAATAATGATTGGAGTATCACTATTACTAGTAGCAATAATTATTGATGGGGAAATTGATTTTCTAGACGGAGTATTACTTGTTGTAGGAATTTTTGTTTTTACGTGGTACAGTTATCACAGTTCAAAAAAAGACATCGACATTGCAAGTATTCAGGTATCCCAGATTTTGCAAAAAAATATTTTTTCAAAATCAATTATTTTCATGATTATTGGACTAGGATTACTCACTGGAGGTTCATTTCTTACAGTAGATAATGCAGTAATTATTGGGGCTAGTTTTGGAATATCAGAGTTATTTATGGGATTGACACTAGTAGCAATTGGAACTTCACTTCCAGAATTGATTACATCAATTGTTGCTGCAAGAAAAGGTCATGCAGATCTTAGTGTGGGAAATATTGTCGGAAGTAACATTTTCAACATCATGGCAATACTTGGAATCTCATCACTAATTTCAGGAATTACAGTAAGCGAAAAGGTGCTAATCGATATTGGAATAATGATTGGATTCAGTCTTGTGCTAATTCCTATAATGCGCAGCGGATTTGTCATATCTAGAAAAGAAGGAGTGTTGTTAATTGCAGGGTATGTTGGATATGTGATATTTTTGTTATACCGACAATAGTTCTAAATTATTAAAATAAAAGATTTCCAAAAACTTGAACAAGAATTGCTATGATTCCAAGGATTAGAAGTTTAATACCTAATTTCATCTAAACCCCATCTCATTTTTTGCAATAATTTGATAGAATTTGTTTAACATTGTTCGTTGATTATGTTCAGAGTCATGCTGGATTTGATATGTGGAAGTGCTCGTATAGCTTTGGTAACAATTTTTTCCAATCGGCGATTATCAAAAGTTTCTATTTTACAAATTACATCATAGAATCCAAACACTACATCAGCTTCTTTTACTTCTGGTATATGACTGAGATTTTTTAATATTGGATATTCTTCTCCCTTATCACAGTGAATCACCACATATGCTTGAGCAAGATTTTGTCCAAGCATTGCTCCGATTAATTTCTCAGAAGATCGGAATAACTCTCCTGATTCTGAACGAGTCAAAGTTACAGTAGATTGAATTTTGGGCATTTTACGAATTATTCCAGTAACAATTTGGCGAATATCCTCTTCAGAACCTGATTCAATTTGAGCTACAATATCATAAAGTCCAAGAGTTCCATGAGATTCTTTAATACAATCGATTTTTTTTAGTGATGAGATGACTTCTTTTTCAGAACCCAAATCACAATTCATCATGACATAAGCTTTTGCCATTTTCAGCGTGTTTGTTTTTCACGTTTAGGTTTGGAGTGTGCTTTTATCATGTGTTTTTTTGTTCGTTCCGGATCAGTAAACTCCATATTACAAATTTTACACGTATTTGAAAAAACAGTTTCTCTTTTTAGAATGCTTTTTACCACATTCCGACTAAAAGGCAATTTTGGTTTCACAAAAAAATTAAAAATTTAACATTATAAGGCGTTGCTTAACATTGTTAATCTATCAAGACTGGTAACAATAGTTAAAGTCCCATCAAACATTCAATCAATATTGGCAGAATCCAAAAAATATAGAGACAGAATTTACATTGTAAAAGACATTATTCTCACATTATCAGAATATGGAGAACTGAATCAAACTTCATTATTTAGTTTTTGTGGATTAAACATTACAAAGCACAAAGAGATTTTAGATAATTTAGAAGAAAACGACATTATTCATAGAATAGAGACTGTAGAAGGGAAAAGAACCATAACAATTTTCAAAGTAACCCAAAAAGGGATGAATTTTTGCCATGAAATTCTAGAACCATATGAGCAATTATTCCCAAGAGGCGGAAAATCTTCAGATTCTTCAGTAAATCTAGGTTGTTTATTCTTCGTCTAAATGAAATTTTGATGAGATATCCTTATCCAAATCATCTCGTTTTCTCAGATAATTGTTGTATCTTTGGTTCCAGTTACTAAGGGATCGAAATTGTTGTATTCCTGCAACTAACCAAATTCCAGAAGTTACCAATACGGCAGTCAGCAAAACGGTAAGCAATATTGCAAATTCACCCTCATTTTCTATCAAATGAAGGAATTTTGGATGTGTTAGCATGTATAGCGATATCCCAATTGCAAGGGGTGCTAAAATTACTGCAGAAAATGAAACTCCCAACATCAACCCCTTGAGTTGCTGAATTTTTTCAATGAATAGATCCATTGAGCTTAGGATATTGTTGTGATTATCAGACAAATTCTTCCTCTCGTATATTTTCAAAAATTTGTTTTATGTGTTTTGAATTTTTCATAAATGGTGAAATAGTGAATTTTTCAAGCAATCTATATTCTATTGTATTATCAACTTGAAGTATATAGCAAATACTTAACAATGTTAATTCAGTTTTATTAGAAATTATACCAATTACTAGTATGAAGAAAAAAACAGAAACAGAAGATGATGATTTGGATAAAAGAAATGATGATTGGTGGAGATTAGAAAAGTTCCAAATAGGAAGGAGGCGATTTTGCTAGAGATGACTTTTTGTTGTAAGGGAATATGTGAAAGCTTAGAGTTAACTACAGTTCCAACTTCGTTGCGCTATCAATTAGGGCACAAAAGATGTACAATGTGTTCTATTTTTGTTGAAACAGAAAAACTAAGATGTCCGTGTTGTGGTGTACGGCTTAGAACTAAATCAAGAAACAGGAAATATTCAGAAGAAGGATTATCCCATTAACAATGTTAAGCATTATCTAAATAGTAATTTATCAATTATTAATTAATGCAGAAGCAACTACTCCAAATGGGAAATAAGAACTGTACTGTCATCCTCAATGCATGTCCTAGTTTTCGTTGTCTGCCTCTAAATGCGAGGTAATATTTCCAACTGCTTCTGCATTTTATTTTCTCTATAGTTAACAATGTTAACTGAACTATATTACTAAGAAATTTCCAAAATTGTTCAATGACAAAATTAAGTTGTGGAGATTATGGATTTGAGTGTGATTTTGTTTCAGAAGGAGAAATAGAACATGTTTTAGTAGAGTTTGGAGAACATACTGAAAACGAGCATGGAATAGATTATTCAAAAGAAGCACTGATGCAGTTAATCTTGAGAAAAAGTCGTTGAATGAATTTAAAGTGATGATTTTATGATTGAATGGCTAGATCATAATGTCATATTGTTATTCCTAGATTCTATCTTCTTGCAAGGAGATAATGGTGGAATTTTTGGATTTCTTGGGCAAAATAGAGGCGCATTAGGCAGTGATGATCCAATTGTGAAGGGACTAATTCCAACATTATTTGGCGTTACAGGATTTGGGGTTTTATTGAATTTTTTCAATTCCACTGTCAGGAAAAAATTAGTTGATCAGACAAAGCTGAATCGAATAATGAAGGAAACAAAGGCATGGCAAAAAGAGAGGATGGCTGCAATGAGGGCAAAGGATCAAGCCAAAATTGCCCAACTGAGTAAAAAATCATCTTACATGAACAAGATGTCAATGGAGATGATGCAGATGAACATGAAGCCAATGATGATTACCTTTGTGCCATTAATCTTAATTTTCTATCTTGTACTACCACAGTTATTTGCACATACAGTTGCATTATCTCCAATTCCATTGAATATTTTCCCAGGAGATTTCTTTCATCTTACATGTACTGCATCACAAGCAATGGAGGAAGGCAATGTCTGTTATGGTCATGAAAATGCATTATATCTTTGGGCATGGTATTTTCTTTCATCCATTTCATTTAGTGGAATTATAATGAAGGTGACTAAAACTTCAATGGGTTTATCTTAAGATCAAATAGTTTGGAAATTTAGTCATCACTTCTAAAAGACCATTTTAATTCGCCGCTGCTTTTTACAAATTCTTCTGGTCTAACTTTGTCATGATTAGTTTTGATATGAGACATGTAGTTTTCAAGGGATGCATAGTCGTGTTTGCATATGGGACAAGTTTTAGTAAATACCATAAGAGATATTGATAGATTTTACATTTAGTGCTTCCTTAACAATGTTAATTATTGTATATATTCTCCAAAATCATTTCTCATCATTGAATAAAAAGAAGAAGAAGCAATCAAAGATAACTAGGACAAACATAATTTCAATTGCAGTAGTTGCAGGAGTTATTGTCTTGATTGGCAGTATTGCCCTGAACTCTTTTAGTCCAGTTAATTCAGATGGTTTGGTCTTTGCCCCGTCATCAAATATTTTTCTAAAGGCTGTAAAATCTTCTCACGGAGGATATCATTATCAGCATACCAAAGGAGGCAAGGCACTCCCAACATCAGAGGGAACATCACCTCCAATTTCTGCATCATTGGGGAATCTAATTCAAATCCATTTAATCAATGAAGAAAAAAATGAAGGTGGAAATCCATCAAAGCACAATCTCAACATTGATGAGTTCAATGTGCACATCAAGGATCT
This sequence comes from Candidatus Nitrosopumilus sp. bin_68KS, assembly GCF_054095825.1. Taxonomy (NCBI): domain Archaea; kingdom Thermoproteati; phylum Nitrososphaerota; class Nitrososphaeria; order Nitrosopumilales; family Nitrosopumilaceae; genus Nitrosopumilus; species Candidatus Nitrosopumilus sp. bin_68KS. Next base: position 48,765 of record NZ_JBSWSP010000018.1, on the reverse strand, counting down.
AGGCTATTTTCAAAGCGAGTCAGTCACATTTTTGGCAGACAAGGAAGGAAGTTTTGACTATTATTGCACAATTCATCCAGAAATGAGGGGAACCATTACTGTCAGTAATTAATCTGCTTGATTCGAACAGAACTACCTTTTCCTTCTAAGTAGTGACCAATGAAATTAGTCATCTGTTCTCCAATTTTTCGCCCCAATGCACCCTCCATCATCCCAGATTTTTCTATGGTAATTGCCAACTCTTCGCTGATTTGAATATTAAAAAAAGTCCAACCAAATTTCTCAAATGGTTTTTCAATGGTAAAGCCATTTTTCACAAAGCATTCATTTTCCAAATCAGTTAGTGCTTGAGTTACTATTGAGATTTCCTTTTCATAACTTCGAGTGCTAAGCTGAAAAAGAGGATTCAAATAATCACACTCCAAATCATCATATTTTGTCTCAATTGAATTAGTTTTTCATTTATCTTATAACTTGTCATCAAAATGACTAGTGTGTCGAGTAACTCTGTCTTGTGTACTGCCTGATTCTTCAGGATAAGAATCCCTATGAGATCTTTCCCTTAACTCCTCTTCGCGTTCTTTTCGTGCATGGTGTAGTCTATCTTTTTCATGAATGAATTCAGCACCACATTTTTCACATTTTAAAATGGTTTTATGATGTTCATGTCTAACATGAACCACCAAATCATCATGGTTTGAAAATTTTTCTTCACACTGTGTGCAATTGTTCTTTTTACTAAATGGATTTTTCATTGTGGTTATAATACACCTACTCAGGATATAAGGATGGTTTAACTATGTTAATCGAAGGTTAATAGTAAAGTTGCCATAATTATCACATGGAAAAAACAATCAATGAAATTTCAACCAAACCCAAAATAATCAGAAAAGAGATTGTAGATGAAGAAAAATCTGTTTGTGGAGTTTTAAAAGACAATACAATGAAGATAATTCTAAAACTTGAATCAGAAATGCCTCAGTTATTTCAGGAATATTCTGATCTGTATACTAGATATCTGCATTCAATTAAAGACATTTTTGGAAATTGTAGTATAGCTGAAAAGCAATATTTTGACAAAATGAGAATAGATCAAAAAAGTCTAAACATCTATGACAGTTATTTAAAATCAGTTTCTAAAATATATGAATCTCAAATTGATATGGCAACTAATTTTGTAAGATCATATATTCAGTTTAGATTATCAACAATTGATGCTTGGGATAAATTCATGCATACGTCCGTGAATATGTGTGCCAAATCATTTTCAGAGCACCTCAAAAGAAATCTTGGAGATATTCAGAAATGATCCAAATATCAACGCAGTCATCGTACAAAAGAATATGTAAAAAAATTCTAGAAATTGATGAAACCATTAGATTTGCGGGAGTAATTAATGAAAATGGTAGATTAATCACAGGCGATGCCAAAAACAACATCCAATTTTATGTCAAAGAGAAAGACAGAGAGATGCTCTTTATGGAGGCCGCATTACGTACAAAAATGCTATGTGAGTTTGATTCTTCACTTGGACCAAATAATTTTTCCATGTATCACAGAAAAAATGTCATTATTCTAGAATTTCCAACAGGCAATGAAACAATATACGTTTCAGCTGAAAACAATTTTGAATTTACTAAAATACCATTTAAAATAATTCAAGCAATAAGAGAAGGAAATATCCAAAACAATTTTGTCAGCATATCAAACTGACAGAGTCTTTTCAAATTCAATAAATGCATGCTCTATAATATTGATATCATTGCACAAGTTGCCATCACATGAAATCGGTACATCTGAAAACTCTCTTAATTTTGTAATTCTAGGAACATTTAGTGTTTTGATATGATGAGCTGGACCAACTGCTGCCAAAGACACAGACATCAAAATAAGAGGCAAAATTACTAACAATGAGATTTCTTGGAATATCTTTTTCATACAAAAATTATCATGCTTGAATAATTAAACATCGATTAACATTGTTAATCTACAGTTATCTTATGAAACACATGATATCTGTAATGGGGTATTGTTCAGGCAAATGTAAAGAATTCAAAGCAATCAAACCAAGAAAAACTGGAAGGTATGCTGCGGGACAAAAGAGATGTAATTTTTGTGAAATATTCGTATATTTTGACGGATTTGTTTGTCCTTGCTGTAAAAAACAATTGAGATGCATGCCAAGAAGTAAAAAAGACAAAGAAGCATATCATTCTCAAATGATAAAGGTCGTTTGATCATTATTTCTCATTTCATAATTTTGTAATTTTCAAAATCAATAACTTCTATCTTTTAACAGTAATTGGAAGAAAGCCAGTGAATTATTTCTAAATATTGCAAAACAAGAAACTAAGAGCTATGCAGAAGAGGCCAACAAAAGTGTATATCATCTCTTGATGAAAAATATTATGTAACACAGCAATCAGGAGAACCAACAATGAATATTAATCTTACAAGTGATTCTATTGATCTTTTTTTGAATTATACAGTACATGTGCGAGAAAGAAGTGCAGTAAAAACTAGAATTGTCAAGGCCATTTTAGAAGAAATTCAAAAAGATGATGACATTGATACTTCGGCAACACAAGTAGATATTGTTGGTTTCCCAGACGGAAAATTATGATTCTACTGTACTTTGGTAGACTAGATAGTGTTTGTTTTTTAATTGTGCAAAACTCCATTTTTTAGGATCTGTTTTTTTATTTTTGAACAATTTTTTTGTTTTCAGAGTTAGCTTTGAATATACAAATTGACCAATTGTGATTTGATTTGGTTTTGTAATGTTTTGCATTTTTGAAGCTAAATTTAATGTCAAGCCAATCAAGTCTATATGAGACAAATTCTTGTCTGCCCCATATCTTACAATGCTACAATCACCAAAATCAATGGAAACTTTGATTTGTAGTATTGGGAATTTATCATCTTCTAGTACTTGGTTTATCACATTATCAACTACATTGTGCATCATATTGGCACATGAAATTACTCTATCTGCTAAATTTGGTGTTTTTTCTTGAGGGACAAAATAACCCAAGACTGCATCACCCACAAATTTTAGAACATATCCATCAAAACTCTCAATTACATTTGCCATCTCTTGTGAGAATGTTCTAATTATTACATTTAGAATATCTGGGCTCAAATTTGCACTCATCTTAGTAGAGCCGACCAAATCTACGAACATCACATACATTGGCAATCTTTCTGAATCATGTTTTCTAAGAAAGTTGTTTGATCTTGAAAGAGCAAGATGATGATATGCAAAATCACCGTCTAGTGATTTTTTTACCCTTTTTTTAGAAATAGAATCAGAAGAATTCATTATTAATTTTGTTTTTCTAAACATAAAAACAATTTCATTAAATGCAATTCTGAGTAACCCTATTCATTTAACTCAAGATTCTCGTACCTTTGGCAAATTCCAGTTAAACTTCATTGCAAGTAGTCGGATTCCAGTTGTTGCAACAATTCCAATAATTGATGCAAGCTGAATTTCCACACCAGAAGATAGTATAACATAGAATATCACAATTCCAATAATTGATGCAATGGCATACACCTCTTTTACAAATACTATTGGAATCTCGCGAACAAAGACATCTCTGAGAATTCCACCGCCAATTGCAGTAATCATTCCACCAAATAACATGGGCAGGAAATTCAGCCCCACAATCTGAAATGCAATTGATGCGCCCAAGATAGAAAACACTCCCAATCCCACTGCATCAAAGACCAACCAAACATTCATCTGCTTTTTCATTTTTGTAAACAAAAAAAACATCACAACTCCTGCAATTACAGTCAAAGAAACATAAATTGGATCAGAGAACGCAGTTGGGAACCGCCCAAAGATTACATCACGAGTTACCCCACCACCAACACCGACTACAGTTGCCAAAACAATAATTCCAAAAATATCAGCTTTGTGAGATATTGCTTTTGATGCTCCTGTTACTGCAAATGCAATTGTCCCCAAGTAATCTAAAATACTGATAAAGCCATCAATTGGAAAAGAAAAATCTACCAAACAATACTTTGGCAGAAAGATTACTAATAAGATTAATGAAAAGGATCAGATCTAAAAATTAGAAATTAAAAATTAAATTGAAAAAAGTAAAGTTGCTTAGCCAAATAGTGAGGATAATCCTTCCATGGCTGCTTCTTCAGTTTTGCCTTTTTCTTCAGGAGATTCTTCTTTCTTTGCTTCACCACCGGCTGCTGCCTCTGCTGGGGCGGCTGCTGCTGCAACTGCTACAGGTGCGGCTTTAACTGCCTCATCGATGTTAACATCGGCCAAGGCGGCTACCAGTGCTTTAACTTGAGCATCATTAACTTCTGCACCAGATGCTTTTACAACTGATGTGAGGTTTGCTTCGTTAACTTCCTTGTCTAATTTGTGAAGAAGTAAAGCAGCGTAAACATATTCCATTGTATCGAGATTTTCTTGGGGCATAATATAAAACTATGGAGAAATGACGCCTAGAAATTTAATTGAGAATCTTTAGACTTCGGCAAACAGCATAAAGTGTTCGTTTCAGATTTTTATCAATCAAAGTATCCATTCTATTTCGGAGTACTCTTTTTGCCTCATCTCTTTCTGCACCTGGCGGCAATGACAAAACTGCGTTGATAAATTCAGGGAGTGATTCGCGAATCCATCCATCAAGCATATCATAAATTTTTGGTGGCAAGATATCACACTTGTCAACATCAAGATCTAAAATTCCAGTATAATTCTCATGCTCTACTCTATACACTAAAGCCAGTACAACATTGTCCGGAGTTGGATGCTCTAGAATTTCACGGGAGCGCTCACCTGTTTTTCCTTGGGCAATCTTGTTTTTCAGACCAATCGGATTTACAATTACACCATTGACTCCAACTTTTCTTCCATCAACTCCAGTAACTATACCGAAGATAAAGTCATTGAATTCCCCATTTTTTTTGACTGAAAATATTTGAATACCTTCTTTGAGAACAGGTTTCTTGCCAAACATGGAATTACTGGCCTATGTATTCTATTTATTGTTGTTCAATCGGTCATAATTGCTTTCAATTAATTCCAATTCAAAATACCTAAAACCAAAGTAGCATAAAAATTTTTTTTCTGAAGACCTTTTTCCCGCAATATGTCAGATATATTTTTCAGGTATCAGAATCGCTTTTGTATTTTGTAAATTATAATTGCCGGAACTCCGACATACATTCCAAGATTAAGTACAATCAAAGAAATCCCATATCCTAATACGGATTCCTCAGAATCCATATCCACATGGTTCAATATGGAAAGTGAGCTTATCATAGGCGTGATTGCAATCCTTACCATCTCCCTGAATGCAGGATTCTCTCTTTCCATATCAGCAATGTATGGAGAGAAGGAATAGTACAGTTGGTTGAATCCGGCCACAAAGGATTCTCCAGAGTCAGTGTTTAACAATTGATTGTCTCTAATTTCTCTGAGTTGTTGAACTTGGGGTGCCATCTCAGAACCATATGTTGCAGTGGCAATGAGACATCCTCCGCCGCTAGATGAACTTGTGTCAGGAGATTTTGATACGGAATTACTCTGAGTGATTGTTTTAGTTTCAGTTATGGTTTGCTCTCCTTGTTTGGAATTTGCAACAATATCATAACTTCCTGCCTTTCCAGATTCAGGAATTTTGAATTTGAGATAAAACGAACCGCCATCACCCAAAGTAACAGTTCTGATAAGTATGGTTTCCCCGTCTGGGTTTTTAATTTCAAGTGCAACAAAATCACCGGCACTTCCGTTTTCAACACTGCCGTTAATTTCCACAGTATCCCCTCCTGCAAATTGTTCCTTGTTGGTGTTAATTGTAATAGTTTCAGAAAACGAAACAGGTATTGCAGATACCAAAATTATTGCAGCTAAAAACAAAACTATCTTCATTGAATTCTCACCTGTGTTGATGATTCACCTGTAAGTGGAACGCCTCCCTGACTTGGCCAGTCAGAAAACACGTTTGCATAAATGTCCCCATTTCCAGATGATGCGTCATTTGGAATAAAAAAGGACAAGGTCATTTCGGATTGTCCAGAACCCAATGTAGTCTTGAACGATCCAATGCCAAGACTGGTAAGTTCATCATCAAAGAGATTGATTGTTACAAGAGAGCTTGCATTTGAATCCGAATTAAGCATAACTTTGACAAATCCCAGTTTGCCTTTAGTAAATGAAGAAACAGCATTTCCCTGCTGATCAGTTGGCTGTAATGAAACAATATCCATTCTGACAGCGTTTGATTTTACTGTAAATGACATGGAATCTGAAACTTTGTTTCCAGAAATAGTTGCAGTTGTATCAACCCTATAGGTTCCGCTAGCAGATGAATCAGGCAGTTTGAATTGCAAAGAGCCATTGCCTCTAGAATCAGTTGAGACTGATCTTGATACTATGCTGTCACCGTTTGGACCAACTACACTTACTGCTACATTGGCACTTTGTGAAGTAGATACTTTGACTGTCACAAGATCACTTGGACTGTATTGGAAACCATCAGTTGAAACTGAAATTGTTGGTGTAGGGGTTGGTGTTGGAGTAGGGATTGGTGTTGGAGGTGAAGTTATTGGCCCACCACGTTGTACTATAACATATCCACTCATCCAAGGATGAACCATGCAGAAATAGGGATATGTCCCATTATCGCTGAATTTGTGGGAAAATGAATTGCCACTCATAAACAAACCACTGTCAAACTCCCCACTTGGACCGCCTTCAGGAGTGCCGCTAGTTACTGTATGGGCTGCAGTATCTGCATTAAACCACGTAACAGTAGAGCCTACGCCAGCACTAAACTTGTATGGCAGATAACAGGATTGTCTATCTTCACATCCCGGAGCTCCAGTTCCGCTAGGAATTATAATATCAGCACTTGATGGAATAGATGGTGTTGGAACATAGGGTTTTGGAGTAGGAGCAGTATTTACAGGATTAGAAATTACAAAAGTTCCAATAACTTCAATCTCTTCAGCTCCTGCGGGAAATGCTACAGTTAGTATTCTGTTTGTTGACTGAGTTGTTTCATTAAAGTCTACACTTTCCCCATCAATTAAGACAAAGAAATCATCATCACTATTTCCTATTTTTGCATCAATTAACGTTCTAGGCAAATGAAGTTTTAATGATCCATCACTAGTTGCATCGATTGAAACAATCAGAGAGTTTGCATTGATATCAGGTATTATACTGTACAATTTTCCACCAGTCATTGAATAAGACACAGAAATATCAGATACAGTAATTTTTCCACTAGAACTGGATGGCGGTGGAGTTACAGGAGTTCCTGAAAAATAAAAACTACCGCTAGCAGAGATGTTTTCTGTTCCATATTGTGTAACAAAAGTATAGGTTCCAGAAGACTTCATCAAAGTACCACCAGCATCCAGAGTTGCAGAAAATGCACCATTAGATGCTACAGTATGTTGTGAAATAGAAACAAGATTACCATTAGAGGATTTTAAAATTAGGCTGACTGGAATTCCTGATTTCTTATTTGTCACTTTGCCTGAAATTTTTATTGTATCTCCATTTTTGTATGATGATTTATCAGACCAAACAGAAATTGTAGGTTTTGGTTCACTAGATTCTTTTACAATTATCAAACCCTGCATCCAAGGATGAACCATACAGAAATAATTGATTTCCCCTACTGTACTTGGAGAATATTCAAATGAATTTCCTGCCATTAGCAATCCAGTATCAAATTCCCCACTGGGTCCATCCTCACCAGTTCCTGCAGTGAATGTATGTGCTGCAGTATCAGTGTTTTTCATAATTACTTTACCACCAACATCAACAGTTGCAGTGCTTGGATGGTAGCATCCTCCTGCAGATTCACATCCGGGAGCGCCAGAGCCTGCAGCAGTAGATATTGTCACATCAGTTGCAGCATAGGCAGAATTCATTCCAAAAAACAAGACAAAACCTAAAACCAGAATAAAATATGAATTTCTCACTAAATGTTTTTCAGATTGATAGTTTTTAAATGGATCTAATATTATTGGTGAAAACATTATTTTGCAAACGATGAAAAGAATTCTTTATCCTAATTTTATAATGAATTAATTTTCCTCGAGACTCTATGTTGAACAAGGAAGATTGTACTGGTTCATGTTTAGAATGTACCAATTTCGTTTTAATCATAATTGATGTTTTTCATTCAATGACTTTAAAAAATATCTTGATGATATTGCCAATTATATGCGCAGTTTCACTTTTGGTTGTTCCATATGATGCTTATGCACATAACGGTCATAATCATGGTAAAGGCGGCGGATGTACATCATGCACTCCTCCAACTTTGGGTGTGGATGGCGAAGGACAAAGATTGGTCTCAGGCGGAATTACAATTCTTGATCAAACATATGATGTTGAAATGTTCAAGCAGGATCTTTATCCTCAAATTCTCACAGTTGGCGAACCTGCAGAAATCATATTAAAAATATATGATGATGCCGGCTATGCTGCTCTAAAACATGTAGAGTTATCTTTGGGTAATGAAGAAAAGATGATTTCAGGAGTAATGGTTCCTCACAGTCCAGTAACTATTGAATGGGATAGAACATTTGACGGGATTACTACTGTTTCTGAATACAACAAACAAAATCTCATAAAAGATGTTGCAGTGCAGGTTGTGGATAATTCCCCTGTCATAGGAGTAAAATTCACATTTACCCCCACTCAAGAATTTAATGCAAATACAATTCTTGTAAAAACATGGGACCAAGAAAGAAATGCAAGCATAAACTACTTTCATGATGCATTGAACATAGTTTCATCTGAGCCTTTATTGTTAGAAACTCCATCTGAATCGTTACCTACTCTGGATTCTGATAACGACCAAGCAGAATTAACTTCTGATGAATCAGCAATTGATAAAATTAACCTAGAGATTCAATGCAGTTCAGGTCAAGAACGTATGTTGCGAGTGTCTGACAATAGTCCTGTATGTGTTAACGCATACCAGTCATCTGTATTAATTGAGAACAATTGGGCAGTCTATGCTCAATAATTTTTTTTGATTAATATGGCTCCTTTTTTTATTATTCTTTTTTCTGCAGTTTTGATTTTAGGTATGATTCCATTTGCAGATGCACACACTGCCAAAGTTGTTGGTGATTTCAAAATCGACATCGGATGGGAAGTCGAACCCCCAATACAGGGTGTCGATAATTCTATTGTGATTGCCGTGTCAATAGCTGATGAATCAGACAAACTTCTTTATGATATGATATTTTTCAATAAAATTGACAACTCTAATGATGAAACCACAGAACTACATCTTTTGGGTTTGGCTGATACTCTAGAGCCTTATGTCAAAGTAGGAAGTTTGAAAACTCTGTTACAGCTAGAAGAAAACGATATAGTCGGAGTGTATAGTGCAAAATACACTCCTGCAGAGATTGGTACTCCTGCAATTCATCTGTCAGGTGTGATAAAGAATTTGGAATTCGAATTGACATCTAAAATTGAAAAAATAGAAGCATCAGATGTGAATGCAATTCCTGATTGGGTGAAAAACAACGCAAAGTGGTGGTCTGAGGGAACAATCTCAGATGATGACTTTGCAACAGGGATTGAGCACATGATAAAAAATAAGATAATAGACGTGCCATTTACAGAGACAAACAATTTCTCTGCCGAGCAAAAGATTCCCGACTGGGTGAAAAACAACGCAAAGTGGTGGGCTGATGAAATGATTCCTGATGAGGAATTTGTTCGCGGATTGCAGTTTCTAGTCAAAAACGGAATAATTCGAGTTTGACTTTGAAAATGTTGTCTTGAATTGTTAACGAGTAACTTGTTTTAAACAGGAAATCAGGGTCAGTTAGAAAATAAAACAGTGACTTGAATTCAATCAAGGCATCAATTTGAAATCAAAACTGAGCAAGAGGCTTTTTGTTTCCAAAGTAATGCGATATAAAGTGGCCTTTATACAGCAGGCATCTTTTTTCATCATCAGCGCACTTGGCATTGCATCTGTCTGGCGGATTAAACGGCATAGAATAAAAACTCAAATGTCCATATTTAGATCAATCGCTTGGATTTTTTAATTACATGATAGAATCTTTTGTGAATAGATGGTGTGAGGTAAACGGTCTGGAATTAGCCCCCAACCTATCTATTGTGATTGGTATATTTCAAATCACAATAAAAGCAACACGAATGAATCGTTCATACAAGTTCTCAGCATTTGCCAAATACTATTTTATATAATTAATTGTAATTGGAACTCTCACCAAGTATCTGATTTGATTTTGGTCAAGATCTAATAATCAAAATTTTATTTTTTATTATGTTCTTAATAATTATGGTAGAGAGTCATTTTTATCATAAAATTTCTCAGGATAATCGGGATCATTGAAAATCGCAACAGCTTTAATTGGATCAGCATTGGACAAACGCATAACAGAAGAATATTCATCCCTAGTAAATCCATGATTTACATTTTCTTTAATGTATGAATAGTTATCACTTAATCGTTTAAGAATTTCAGGGTATATTTCAGACTTTTTTTCATCTGGAAGATACCCAGTTTCATCATAAAATTTTTGTGGGTAGTCAGGATCATTGAAAATTTCAATAGCCTTATCAGGATCATCATTTACCATATTCATAACCACGTAATACTCACGTTCAAGTAATGCATGATTGGTATTCTGTTTGACATACAAGTAAGTATTATGAGCTTTTGCTATCAACTCATCCATACTTACTTCCTCAACTTTTGGCTCTGACAATGATAGTAATCCAATTACACTTGTAAAAATAATTATTCCCGAGATCATTATCAAAATTAGAATCTTATTCATATCTTGTTTACCTTAGTCCACCATATTAATTAAAAAAAGAAAAAGGAATTAGATTCCCAAGTGACTTGCTACTTGATCCCAAGGAGAGAAATATTTCAGACCACCATTGCCATATTGATCACACCAATATCCAAAGTTGGTACCACTATTGAGATCTACTTCACAAGCTCTTCCGACATGTTGACCTAAGAGTTTGACCGTTGAAGAACCAGTGATACTAAATATAGGAGCTCCACTATCGCCACCAGTACTGGAATAACTTCCAATGACTTGGTCATTTAAAATACCATCTGGATCTCTAGTAGTAACATCTGTATCTAGAATGTAACCACTACTAGTAGTCTGAATTCCTGCAATTCTGATAAATTTGTTATAGGTGATATCAGAGGCGGTTCCATATGTTACAGAGTATGTGTTTCCATTGAATCTTAGAGAGTCATTGATGTAGTCATGATCACAATTTTGATTGTATGTGTCAATACCATAAGCTGCATCAGCGTATGCTCCACTATAGTTATTGTCTTTTGTGATTTTCACTTCTTGACATGATGTGCCACCTACTAATCCTGCATTTACAACATTGTTCAAACTAAAGGCATGGCCAGTAGTTACGATTTTGTCGTTTTTTACTACAGTGATAGTAGCTGCATCAATACCATAGGTTAAAGCATCTCCAGCTCTAAGTGATGATTCTCTTCCAAATTCAAAGTATCTAACTTCTAGATCTGTGTTTGTATCAAGATCAGATTTTACTTCATCTACGGAATATTTTTTATTAAATTCTTTTGCCTTTTTAGCATCTATTCCTACAACTAATTTTCCATTATCTTCGAATATTAGATTGTATGGAATTCCATAGTCTTCTGAAGTATGTTTTGTGTTAGTTTCTTTCTCTTTTTTGTCTTTGTCGACTAATTTTGTCATTTTATCCTTGATTTTTTCCTTAATCAAAGAGTTATCATCTGCTTGCTTTGCGTCTGCAAAATTCATTCCTGAGAAAGGAAGAACCATAGCAGCTATCAAAGAAGCAAACAATATTGTTTTGATTGTTTTTGATGTCATTAATATGCATAACATCATATGTTATTATTATAGTTCGCTCCCTGTAGACATACTCACTGATCACATACTCATCAAACAAAGAGAAAACAATCACACTGTGAATATCATGTTATCTTTTTTTTGAGATTTTACATCAGTTATCTTTTGGAAAAAATTTATCCCTATACTAGTAAGACTGTAAAAGACATTTTTCCCGTTGTCATTCTTTTTGACAAATCCCATCATCTCCAAGACATCAAGATACAACACACACTTGTCATAGCTCATTTTAGAATTTCTTGCAATGTTTGTTTTTTTCTCCTCCACATTTTCGTAAAGAACTAAAATGAGACGCTCCAGTACATCAAGATCGATTCTTTTTATCCTTTTTACAGTCATTTAATATCCTCATAACTTAATATTTTCTAATTTTTGGGCATTTAAAACATTACTGATGTGTTCTACGGAAAACATGGATCAGTAAATAGTATTATTTTTGTTATAATGCATTGGTAATTCTGTAATTACATAGTCAGTTTTGTCCGATCTGAAATGAAATTAATGCTTTGTCAAACTGGAATTTATGATGTTTTTTCTTTCATAATATCATATTTTAATAATTAAAATAACGACACCAACAGATAATGATTGCCTTGAGGGAATTTAAATGCAAAATATGCGGCGTGATATTAACTGGCGAAGGGTTTCTGAGAAGGCATTACAAAGTGGTACATAAAGAAGAAAATGATGTAAAATAAGGGTAGTTTCTATGACAGTTTTTTACCGCATAAACACAAAATTTGAGGCTAAAATCAGGAATCATTACCCATAATCGTCGTCTGTACAGTCAGGATCAATGTTCAAATGGTACAATATCGCATTTCGTTCAGACATTAATGAATATCAAGTGTTTTGATATTTGAGTAAATCCAATAGGTTTCGGCATGCCTTGAGTTGTATATGTAGTCACCATATAAGCAATTACAGCAACATATGCTATAGCATTCATTTTTCAGAAAAACCAAATCCGTTGCAAATTCCAATTAATTACTTTATATTCACCAATTTTTAGTATCTTATGATGTTAAGATTATCATTTTTGTTGGCGATTGTTGTTCTTTCAACCACGGTTATTCCGGCATATGCCAATCACTGCGGTGATCTGGATGTTGTTTGTTGGATAAAGGAGGCCATTGATGGCGTTGAAAAGATACCTAAAGACATAGAGTCTGCGGCAACTGATGTGAAAAATGATGTCAAGAAGGTAGAAGACAAGGTTGACTCTATTGAAAAGTCAATTGGCAGTGATCTTAGCGGTGCTGTAACTGATGTAAAAAATGATGTCAAGAAGGTAGAAGACAAGGTTGACTCTATTGAAAAGTCAATTGGAAAGGACATTGGGGATGAAATAAGTGACATCAAAAAAGATGTGACAGATATTAAAAATGATGCAGAGAGTTTGGAGCATACAGTTGTAAATGAAATTAAAGAGGATGTCAACACCATAAAAGAAGATGTGAACAGAATCAGCGAATTTATAAAAACTGATGAAAAGAAACTTGAAGAGTTTGTAGAGACTGTTGAAAAGCTAGAAAAAATAATAGGCAATGATGTCTTTGAATATTTCTGGTATATTGTAGGAGCTGTAATTGCAATTTTGGCAGGCATCCTTGGAATTAAAATCTATGAGTCATACAGAAAACACGAAGTGATTAATGCCATCTTGGAAATAAACAAAAACTTGGCAAAACTAGCCAACAAAGGCCAATGAGCAGTGTGGGAATTGTGTAACTTTACTTGCATTGCCGGACTATGTGGAATTGTGGGAAATGTTGTCGCAGTGATGGCAATAGTTGTTGCAATGTTTGTGTATCCTTGGTCTGACTTTTCTTGGGATGCAAATTCCATAAGCAGTCTTGGTGCTGTCGGTCCGCCATACCTTAATGGCCATGTTGTTTTGTTTCCTGAAATTTTAGATTACGGATTGATGGTTGCAGGAATTCTATTGGCAATGTTTTCCTTGGGTTTGTTTTTTGGCAGAAATGGAGACGTCAAAGAAATAAAATCCACAGTTGGCAGCCTTGTTTTTTTCGTTTCATCCATAGGTGTTTTTGGTGTGGGATTATTTTCCTTACCTCATGACATACCGCATGGAATTTCAGCTCTTGTGGCCTTTGTCGGCATAGCTGTGGCGCTGTTCTTTTTCTTTAGACAATCCAAAATATTACCTACATTGGCCGGATTGTCCGGAGCAGTATCATTGGTGGGAATAGTGTTATTTGCAGTAGTGGACTTTGTGCCAGGTGTGAAATACGGGTTGGCAGCGCCAGAAATGGTCATTGTGTTTCCCGCAATTTTTTGGGTAATTCCAGTATCAATAGCCATGATTAAAGATAAGATTGGTACATCAGATAAAATATAATTTAACACGTACTTGGGTTCATAATCACATCTCAACATGTTTGAACTTGATAATCAAACGAATTAGATATCTCTGAGGTTCTAGGAGTATTCAAAGAAGATACTGTACAGTATGTGGATTTTCAAAAGAAACTAAGAGACATAATTGAGAAATTGACTTTGGAGAAGGCGTTAGAGATTGGAATTTCTAGAAGAGAGTTTTATTATTTGAAAAAGAAAATTAAGAATATTATACCAATCAGAATAAAAGAAAATCTTCGAAATAAATTATGCTTAATTGACTCACTAATATGGTGATGGTTGTACATCCAATGTTGAATTTATTATTGGCTTGTTAAAACTATATTTCTTACATAATGATTCTACAAGTGGTTTAAACCATGAAGGTGAATTTGGTGCAACTACAATTTTTTCTATTAAATCATCTAGATTGATATTTATTTTCATGCCATTTGGAATTTTTCCCCAATCCACTTTATCCGGATCATCTTTTGTTTTTATTATGTTGTTGGATGGTTTTTCAAGAAATATTGCTCGTAATTCATTTTCATGTGAAAAATTTTTTCGCTTTGTCAAATACTTTCGAAAAAGATTCCCGCTATTATCTTCATTTTCATAATCAATGTAATCAACCATTCCGGCATAGACTATTTCTTGTGTTTTTTTGAATGATTTAATTAATCGATTCCACGAACTTTGAATTGAAATTCCTTCATTTGTTTGAGTATATGTTTTCCACATGTCATATGGTTCATATTCATTTCGATGCCAACAACTGATAAAACATGATTTTTTCCAAAGATCATGCATCATTTTATCATTTTTCATTGCAGATTCAAAAAACGCATTATCCTTATTTAGGAACAATTGTTTCAATGTATCTTTTTTCTTATCAAATGAAAATTTTGTATATGTTCCTTCAAATGAATCTCCCAATAAATCAGATCTGCAAAAGTACAATGCATTGGAATCTAGCATACTTACAAATTTTGTAAAATTCATAAATCTCCATAATTTTGGATTTTTCGACGGTTCTTTGAATTCAGTATGAGTTTCAAACATATGCAAAAAAATAGATGATTGAATTTAAATCGTTGATTCATCTAATCTTTTCATAAGCAAACTGAGAAATGAAAGATACTCTATTGCTTTGAAGGAATCATCAAGTTTTGGATTGTCATGGGATTTTGGATTTTTTATTCCAAGAAATGCCCCCATGAACAAAAATCGAAATCCCTCTCTTTCATCTATTTGCCAACTTTCATCACCCTCCACTATTTTGATTATTGGTGATTCTTTATTGAAAACATGATTGACTAAAGATACACCACTTTTATCTCGAACTCCACTTTTTACTTTAATTTCCTTTTCTAAAATTTTCACAGCTTCAAAAATTGCTTGGGAATAATGTTTATTGTCAAATAATTGTTCACATACCTGTTTTATTTTAGGATGTAATTTCAAACCATCTGGAAGATTACTGTTGTATGTTGATTCTTCTTCTGATTCCTCTAGGTAAACTTGAAGAATTTGTTCAAATCGTTTCAATGCGTTCTGAAGGCTTTCCTGTAATTGATCCTCAGATGCTCCAATGTCTATAGGATAGTATTTTGTTTCGCTGTAAAACTGTGTATAATAATCTGATTCTTCTCCAAATTCATTTTTCAGAAATCGTAAAACCTTATTGATCCAAAGTGGTATTTTTGGATTGCTCCATTCTAGTTGTTTGAGTGCATCTATTTCATCAATTATCTTTTTTAATCGTGTTGAATTCATCAATTTTGCATCCCATTAAATTTTTAAATTTTATTGCCGTTAAGTTTGGATAGAATTTCATCTACTTTGTATTCCATACGAATATCTCTGATGGATTTTTCTTCTTCATGTTTGATATTGATATATCTCGTTAGGATGTTAGCACCTACTGCAATGTAGATAGCAGCAATAATGCCACCAGTCACTGGTGCCATTCCATTACCTTGAGATAACGCAATACCAAACCCAATTCCAACAGCAATTAATAAAATTCCAAAAACTTGAGTTTTCATTCTTAGGTGTTCATAATGTTTTTTTTCTTTAATTATTTTTGACTCTAAGGTTTCCATAGCCACATAAGAAATTGTATGAACTTAAGATTATCTAAATTAGTGCAAAATCTATGGGGCTAACTTATTTACTATTCAGATGTTCATTTTTTATTGAAAACGTGGATCAAGGTTCTCATCATAGGAGTAATCATACTGTTCATCGGCATGATTTTGGCAGGTAATGCCATGAATACAAAACAATTTCAGTATGGAGGACTAGGATGGGGTTTGTTCTATCTTGGGGCAATCTTGATTATGGTTGCTATAATAGCTGCTGCCAAAAGGTTGTTTAGAAGAATGGTTAATGATTAATTTTTACTCTAAAACCTAATCCTTTTTGGATTGATTTTTTATTTTGGAATATTTAGTCAGAGTTTTTTCAATTAAATCAAACCCTTCTATTGGGTAATTATTTGTTCTATCAAATCTTTCAAATAAACTCGGTACTTGTTCAGTCATTTTCTTAGTTTCTTTGAAATCTTCTTTGAACAGATCTACAAACCATGCTGTATTTTCATTTCTAAATTTTTTGAGTTGAGTAACCATGTTGACCACATTTGCAATGCCTAAAAGTATTGCAAATACACCATAATTCTTTACTATTTTTAATTCAATATATCCCAAATCAGCAAAATTAGAAGATACGAATGATTGGGATTCTGCAATATTAATCCGTGCTTCATTAGTAATTTGTGAAATAAAATTGAATGCTTCTTCAATTAGACTTTCTATACGATTAAAAAATATGTAGTTTAAAATTGAGATTCCAGCTAAAATAGCCAGAGATAGATAAAACATCCATTCAGGTATCGAATAAAATGAATGAATACTAAGAATTCCCGTCAATATTACCCCTAAAATAGAAAATCTCCTTTTTCTTTGAGATTTTATTTTTGCTAGAGTTTGTTCTCCAGCTGTTTCAAAGATTCTCTTACTACTTTCGATGCTTTGTAAATTAATTTTATGATAAAGATCAATCCGAGCAATAAACCACTTTACACGTTCCACTTCTGGAATGCCTTTTGGATTATCATTGTCCTCCATTTCTTATTCTAAGTAAAGACGATATCACATAACTTTATTGATATAAATCCTCAAATTTGAAAATTAAGGGATTTTAGTGCAAAATGTGCGGCACCAACTATATCCCCCAACACAAAGTGCTCCCAGTTAAATTTGAACCAATATTCAAATCTTGACAGATTTGCACATGTTTTATTAAAAACATATTTTCTCTGCCCTTCTTGCAACATCTTGCAGATTTTTCTCAGAAGTCTTTGAATACCAGTTTTTTACAACATCAGAACTTCTCCACCCAAAAGAATCTGCAATCTCCTCATTTGTAAAACCTGAATCCTTGAGTTGTTGGACTAGAGTATGCCTTAGCATATGATCAGGTCTTTTCATCATATACTCTCGAGTTTGTGGTGGAACTAGATGAGATATTTTTAAATAGTATTTTTTGAGATTTTGAGACATTTGTAATTGGATTTTGTGTGCTTCGTTTTGGTTTGATGGGTGTGAGGTTTTTTCTGCAAACCAGAAAAAACAGGAATTTGGGGAAATAGTTTTCCATTGAAGTAAAATTTTTCTCAAATCCTCTGGGACATACTTTTGTTTCCACTCGCCGTCTTGGCCCAAATGGATGTGTCCTCTAGGATCTTTGGTCTCGTGCTGTTCTAGTTTGAATGGGTGTGAATCCAGATATACTCGATCCCAAGTCATTGTAGAGATAGCACTGCTTCGTGCACCTGTTCTTAGTGCAATTCTCCACCAGACATACAGCGCAAAGTTACCATCTTCCAGAATCATGTCACTGATCTTTTTTGTGATATCAGATGTGAAATGCACTCCAGCATAAGGTGCAAACCTGTCATGAGATGAGGACAATCCGTAAATTTTGCCCATCCTGTTTGCAAAAAAGATATTGTGTGCCGCAAGGAGATTCTTGTACGTTACCCTGTAGCACTGAGTTCCCTTTGATGGGTGATGTCGTCTGAAATCTGCTGCAAAGGAAACCCAGAACTTTATCGCCATATCCTTTGATGTCAGAGCATTTGAAGGGTTTTCAGACATGAAATTAAAGATAAATTTTGCATAAGAGATGTATCGAGAGATTGTTTTGAATTTCAGCCCACGTGCAAGACATCCGTCAATCCATTGCTTTATCTCCGGAATTTGTACGAATGAATCCCGTGAAATTGTGTTAAAGTTGTGTTTTTTTATCTGGTCTTGGGATTTGTCCAATCTCTTTGAATCAGTAAGTGAGATCATTTTTTGTTGTGACATTGCAACTAGGTAGCGGCGTGTCTGGCGTTCAGAGCGGTTAATTTTTTCTGAGATATCTTTTGTTCGAATTGTTCCATCTGAGATTAGTTCACGAATATGCAACATCAGTTCAAGCTGATCATCTTTTGAATGCATCCTTAATTTCAAAATGCAATCTCCAAAAATGAAATGGTTAATTGTTGAAAAAGGTCATTTCTGAAATTCAGAGAAGGTGAACAGTACATACTCTTTTTCATGAGTGAAAAAACATTGTTTTTCATTCGTGAATTTGTAAAATGAACTGTTTTGAACTTATTTTTCACGCGTGAATTCAGGAATTCAGGAATTCTGAGTTTTTTCATGCGTGAAAATGAACTGTTCAGAAAAGCACTCAAAAGTATTTTGAACAAATGAACAAATGAACTGGTTTTGTTGTTTACGAATGAAAAGTAGTTCAGACAATTATGACAGGTATTATGACAGGTTGAGACACATGGTTTAGGAACATTATGTCCGATTGAACAACAATATTTAATGTATTATTAATCGACAATTCTTAATATCGGAATAGGACAGCCTTCATCGTTGGATAAAAAAGAGATTCTAAAAGAATTTTCATCAGATCCTGATAGATATTACAATGTCAAGTTATTCGCAGAGCAGGGATTTGTCAGAAAATCTTGCACAAAATGTGGCAGATTCTTTTGGACGCTGGATTCAGGGCGAGATTTATGTCCTGATGATGGGACAGACACGTATTCATTCATCGGAGAGCCTCCAACCAAAAAGAGATTTGATTATACTGAATCTTGGAAGCAAGTCGAAGAGTTTTTTGTAAAAAATAATCACAAATCAGTTAGCCGTTATCCTGTAGTTTGCAGATGGCGAGATGACTTATTTTTCACAATCGCATCAGTTGTTGATTTTCAGAGAGTCATGGGTTCAAAGGTAGTCTTTGAGTTTCCTGCAAATCCACTAGTAGTTCCACAGACTTGTTTGAGATTCAAAGATTTAGAAAATGTAGGAGTTACAGGCAGACACTTTTCAAGTTTCTGTATGATTGGACAGCACAGCATTCCAGAAGGAAACGGATACTGGAAAGATGAGTGCGTTGATTTGGATTATAGATTACTTACTGATCAGTTCGGAATAAAGAAAGAAGAAGTTGTTTTTGTTGAAGATGTTTGGGCCGGTGGCGGCTCTTTTGGTCCGTCTTTAGAGTATTTCGTCAGAGGTCTAGAACTTGGCAATGCAGTCTTTACTGAATTTCAAGGAGAGCTTGGACAGCACACAACACTTGACCAGCGAGTAATTGACATGGGTGCAGGCTTGGAGAGATTTGCATGGATTACCATGGGAACTCCAACTGCATATGATTGCTGTTTTGGTCCAATTAATCAAAAATTATTTAACACCATTGGAATTGATTCGGATTCAGAAATTTTAAGAAAATACTTTACAGAAATTGCAAAGGCGTTAGATAGTTTTGAGGATCTAAATGATGTAAGAAGACATGCAATAAAGAAAGCAGGACTAACTGACGACCAACTAAACAAAATGATAACACCACTGGAAGGAATGTATCTGATTGCAGACCATCTTAGAACTTTGATATTTGCAATTACTGATGGTGCACTGCCAAGCAATGTTGGTGGCGGATATAATCTCAGAATGATGTTGCGAAGAATCAATGCAACAATTAGCAAATTAAATTTGAAATTAGACATTGATGATTTGATTGATACTCATATTGATTATCTCAAGGATACATACCCAGAACTTGATGAGAAAAGAGATGATGTCAAAAAAATTCTAAAGATTGAAGCTGGACGATACGAGGAATCCAAAGTCCACATGAAGAAAAAGGCAGAAAAGATTCGAGAGAGAGGAGTTCCAACAGTTGATGAGCTAATCACATTATACGAATCAGATGGAATTACGCCTGAATACCTCAAAGAAGTCAATGCAATTGATGAAATTCCATCTTCTTTTTACTCTAAACTCTCAGACTTGCACCAGTCTGAAAAGAAAAAGGCAATTGCAGAATTGCCACTTGAGGATTTGCCTGAAACGGATACTCTGTTTTACAAAGATGACCCAATGGAGTTTGATGCCAAGGTAATCAAAATATTTGATGATCATGTTGTACTAGATAGAACCTCATTTTATGCCAGAGGCGGAGGACAAGAACCAGACCATGGAAGCATAGCAGGATTCAAAGTGATTAATGTAGATAAACACGCAAACATTATTGTTCACCAGCTACAAGGTGGCACTCCAAAAGAAGGAGATATTGTGAAGTGTATTGTAGACGCAACAAGACGTGCAAACATTACAAAAAACCATACCAGTACCCATATCATTAACGCATCATCTCGAGGAGTGCTAGGTTCATGGATTTGGCAGCACTCTGCATTCAAAGACGATGATCATGCTAGACTTGATATAACTCACCATTCATCACTAACAGATCAGCAAGTACAACAAATCGAAGATGCTGCAAACAAAATGGTAAAACAAAATCTTACAGTAAACATTGATTACTTTGATAGAGGAACTGCAGAGCAAACATATGGATTTAGAATTTATCAGGGAGGAGTAGTTCCAGTAAAGTCAGTAAGAATTGTATCAATTGAGGACCAAGATGTAGAGGCTTGTGGTGGAACACATGTCAAAAAGACTGGAGACATTAAACTAATCAAAATTACAAAGACTAAACGAATTCAAGACGGTGTGGTTCGTCTAGAGTTTGTCTCAGGTCCTAATGCATATGAGTATGTAAAGAAACAAGAGATTATTTTAAAACAAAAAGAGCAAGAAGCTGCTGCCAAAGAAGAACTAGAAAAGAAAAGAGAGGAAAATAAACAAAAAGCAAGAGAGCAAATTCCCATTCTATTAGAAAAAATTCTATCTGGAGAAACAGGAGAACTAGATGGAATAAGTGTCAAAAACAAACTATGTTTTACAGCAAGCGAGAATTATGATGAGTATTTTCATCTCAACTTTGGCAAAAAGATAGTATCTAAAGACAGCACTGCAGCATTTTGCGGGATTTTCGAGGCAGGTCCAACTGTTAGAATTTTGGTGTATGCAGGAGAGCAGTCAGGGATTAATGCAGGCGTGATTGCCAAGGAAATTGCCACAATTTTAGGAGGTTCAGGTGGGGGGGATGCCAAATTTGCCCAAGGTGGAGGAAAAGACACATCTAAAATGGAGCAGGCAATAGCCAAAGCAAAATCAATGATTTTAGGATGAATGAAAAATATGGAAATTAACTGGAATGAAATTGAAGAAAAGTGGCGAAACAAATGGATTGAAAACAAGGACTTTGAGACAGAACCCAATGACAAACCAAAAAAGTTCATTACAGTTGCATATCCGTATCCCAACTCACCTCAACACATAGGACACGGAAGAACATACACACTAGCTGATGTTCATGCTAGATTTTATCGAATGAAAGGCTACAACGTTTTATTTCCAATGGGATTCCACTACACTGGAACACCAGTACTTGGCATGGCAAAGAGAATCCAATCAGGTGAAAAAGAAATTCTAGATGGACTAAGAAACATTTACCATGTTCCAGAAGAAGATATCAAAACATTTGTTGAACCAATAAAGATTGCAGACTATTTTCATGAAGAGATAAAGTCTGGCATGATAGAGATGGGTTATTCCATTGATTGGCGTAGAGAATTTACAACCATAGTTCCAGGTTATCAGAAATTTATCGAGTGGCAAATTACAACACTCAAAGAGAATGGTAAAATCATTCAAGGCAGTCATCCAGTTGGTTGGTGTCCACGAGATAACAATCCAGTGTCACAGCACGATACAATGGGAGACGTTGAACCAAAGATTGATGACAAAAATTATCTAGTTAAATTCCAGTTCGGTGATTTAATATTTCCAATTACAACATTAAGACCTGAAACAATTTTTGGAATAACAAATTTCTGGATTAATCCAAATGTAATTTATAAAAAAGTTACAGTAAATAATGAAAAATGGATAGTATCTGAAGAGTGTGCACACAAGCTAGAGTTTTTCGAGAAAAAGATTACAGTTGATGGAGACATTCCAGGTAGTCAACTAGTTGGAAGATATGTAACATCACATAATGGAGAAGAGATTCCAATTTTACCTGCAGACTTTGTAGAGCCAGCAATAGGAACGGGACTTGTAATGTCAGTTCCAGCTCATGCTCCAAAAGATTACCAGGCATTAATGGATCTCAAGGCCAAAAAGCATGATTTAGCCTCAAAAATAGAGCCCATTCCAATAATTACCATAGAAGGGTATGGGGAAATTCCAGCAAAAGAGATTTGTGAAACAATGGGAGTATCAAACCAAACAGACCAGAAACTAGATGAGGCAACAAATGAATTATACAATAAAGAGTTCACCACAGGAAAATTAAATGAAAAGTGTGGAGAGTTTGCAGGAATTAATGTAGAGTTTGGACGAGATAAAGTAAGGGAACGGTTAGAAAAGAATGATCATCTAGAAAAATTCCCAGTACTTGAGAACGGCCCTGTGCGTTGTCGTTGTGGAACTGAATGTGTTGTAAAGATACTATCAAATCAATGGTTTCTCAATTACGGAGATGAAGAGTGGAAAGCATTGGCAAGACAATGCTTTGATGAGATGAATATTCTACCAAACAAAATCAAAACAGAGTTTCATGATGTAGTTAATTGGTTACATGAGAGAGCATGTGCAAGACAGCAAGGATTGGGGACTAAACTACCATGGGACAAAGATTGGATTGTAGAGTCATTATCAGATTCTGTCATATACATGGCATATTATACCATATCACGATTTGTAAATGAAGATAAAGTAAATCCTGAGAATCTTACAAAAGAACTCTTTGATTTTATTTTACTTGATAAAGGAGACATGACATCAGCTGCCAAATCATCCAAGCTTTCTGAGAATATTGTTAGTGTAATGAAAAAAGAGTTTACATATTTCTATCCAGTAGATTCAAGACACTCAGGACGTGATTTGGTTCAGAATCATTTGACATTTTTTGTTCTCAATCACGTTGCAATATTTGATAAAAAGTATTGGCCACAAGAAATTGTAGTTAATGGTAGTGTCATGATGGATGGCGCTAAAATGTCAAAGAGTATGGGAAATATCATTCCATTACGCACTGCAATTAGAGAGCATGGTGCAGATCCGATTAGACTGGCAATAATATCATCAGCTGAACTACTCCAAGATGCTGATTTTAACATGGAGTCAGTATCAGGCATTCAAAATAAACTGCAATCATTATTGGAGGATTGTAGTAACGTAAAACCAGGAGAAATTGGAAATCTTGAGCCTGAGGATAGATGGATTTTATCGAAAACCCAGAATTTGATTAGTCAAGTTACAGATGCAGTCGAGAAAATGAGATTAAGAGAGGCGCTACATGATATTTTGTTCTCATTTGAATCAGAATTGAGCTGGTATAACAAAAGAGTACAAGCCAAAGGAAGAGAGAACAATTCAGGAATTTTGCATAAAATTAATTCAGACAGAGTTGCAATGTTGTCCCCATTTGCACCGCATGTAGCAGAAGAGATGTGGGTAGCATTAGAGAATAAAGAACTTGTATCAAAGACACAGTGGCCAGAATTCTCAAAAGACAAAGTTGATGCAACTGCAATACAATCCGAAGAGTTACTCAAAGGAACAATTAATGATATTGCAAATATTCTCAAAGTTACAAAAATTACTCCAAAGAAAATTGTAATCTATGTAAATTCAGATGAGATGAAATCCAAAGTGTATCGTAAAGTTTTAGGAATCATGGTTGGCGGTCAAAACAATATGGGAGTAGTGATGAAGGAATTAATTGCAGATCCTGAAACGGCAGAAGCTAAAAAGATGCCAGATTACATACAAAAAGTAATCAAAGACTTGCATTCAGAATCTGAAGATATCAAAAGTATGAAATTAGAATCGGATTCATTTGATGAAAAGGAATTCTTGAAGTCAGAGTTATCAAGTATTGGTAAAAAGGAATTCGATGTAGAGATTTTAGTATTTTCAGAAAATGACGCAGACATCTATGATCCAAAAGGAAAGGCCAAACATGCAAGGCCGTTCAAGCCTGCAATTTTGATTGAATAAAATTCAAGGTTTGAAATCGACAGGACCAGTAGAGCAAGTGGCATCTAGAAAAGATCCACTGCACTGGGACTCATCTACAATTTTGGGAATAAAAATGGATGCAGATAGGTATGAAATTTAATTTATTTTATTCAGACTTTTTTCATTTTTCTAATAATCTTTTTAATTTGTCTATACCCTAAAACTGGAATGATACAAGTAGGACATCCGATTTTAGATATGGAACAGCAACACAGACATTCGCATTCTCCTTTTTCGTGATTACATTCTTGGCATTTCATTTTTTTTACTCCTGGGACTTGATCTTAATCGTGTTTTGCAACATGGACATGTACTTTCTTTTGTCATAAAAAATAATGCGCAAAGGGAGCACCACTTCTGACCAATCTTGTATCGCAGATTGTTTGTAAATGAATTAGGTTTGAATCTATCACATAATCCTGTACATACTTGAGCCATAATCTTGTCAATTCAAAAATATATTTAAGAAAATTGCCAAATTCCTTTCAAATTAATTTATTTTATCATAAATGTGGGAATCATCTTTAGTAATAGAAGATACCAAACAAAGTATGGCAGATTTAGATGTAGATAGTGTAAGGAAACTAAAATGCGATAAATGTGGCTCTAGGTTCAAGTATCCTGAAAGGTTAGAAAAGCATAAGGAAATTGCACATAAAAAGAAAAAGGAAAAATGCAGAGCTTGCGGTGCTGAATTTCACTCTACGGAAAACCTAAGAAAACATAAAAAAGTTTGCAAGGAAAGAGTGTAAGGTTGCAAAATCAAGCGGAATTGATGTAGTCAGTATTCAGATTTTAATGAATTACTAAAACAGTACCAAAAAAGAAATATCCTAGTCTAGTTTTTCCCAGATACCACTGCACTGACCACACTTTGATTTCTCGCACCATTTCTCAAATGTCTTACCAGATGGAATTTTGACTACTGTAATTCGATTACATCCAGTACATTGAACCTTTACGGAATAATTCCCACTGTTATCATCTACAAACCAGTCTTTGAATCCCATGTACACAAATTTATTGCATTTTGAATATACATTTTCTCCTAGAATTAGCCCATAGTAACATAGGACACTACAAGGTAAAGGGCAATTGAAATTAGCATAAATCCACTGATGCCTATTGCTTTTTTGTCATTTACTGTTACTATCATGATGAGACTCAAAAGATAGCATCTTAAGCGTTTGCAACATTATGGGTAAAATGTTCCAATTAAAATCAAAAATCCAACAAGCAAAGACAGTGCAATAATTCTAATCAGAACAGATGACAGGATATTCTAGTATTTTGGCTTTTTTCTTTTCTTCTTTTTTTGCTGCTCGCTTTTGTATTTTTGAACTCGCTGTTTTGCAACAGCTGCCTTTTGTCCCTTTTGCATTCGCCCATCTTTTTTCTTTGGTTTTTTCTCAGTCACAGAATTACTACAACTTTTTCAAACTTAAGCCTGTTGGAATGTCTAATTGTCCGCCCTTTATCTATGAGAAGCCGCCAAGGATATTATGATATCAAAAGAACAAAAATTAGAAATCTTTCAAAGTACATTTGCAAGACTCAGAAAAATAGCCATTACAAACAAAGAAAAACTAGTAGAAAATTATCGAAGACTACCTCTAGCCTAAATTATTTAGATAGTTGTACCACATTGGGATTTATTCAATCAGATAAAAAAGAAAAGAGGCCTAGTTTCCTCTAAGTGATTTTAGTGAGTTTCTAAGATCTTTTGCTAAATCATAGTCACCGTTACTAATTGCATCTCGAATTTGCAACAAGATATCTAAAAATTCTGCCTTGTTATCATCAGGATTGTTAGACAATCTTTCTGATATTTTGTCGATTTTCTGGTCTAGTCGGTCAATCTTTTTTTGAATTCTATCAGTGTTGTCGATTTCTTGTGTTACTGTGGTAACATTGGAAATGTCTGCTGCGTCAACTATATGAAAATATTTTACTCCAGTAAAGGTCTCAGGGTTATACTCTCTTTCAACTACTACCCATACTAGGAATTTGTCATCATTTTCATTAACTACTACTCCAATTCTTGCTCTATTAGAATCAGGATATAGTGAAGATGCTTCACTAAGAGATACTGTTACTTGCTCTCTAAGATCTGCTCGTCTGGTATCTTCTGTGATTTGGATTTTTCCAACAAAGTCAGTTACTTCAATGTGTCGTTGTTTGAAGTGATTTGCATCAGAGTCAGCCATGGCTGATGGTAGACCAACTGATATTATTGCAACCATTGCAATTAGTGAGGTTATTGCTAGTTTTGATTTCATTATTACATAAAATGAAAAATTTGCTTATAATGCTCACGTAGAACTTATCAGTTCCACTATACCCCAAAGGTCTTGTTGCATTTAGGACAAAGCATACCACCCGTCTCAGTTCCACACTTTTTGCATCGCATATTCATGCCGGCAATTTCGCGTGGATTAGTCCTTGTAGCCTTTACAATTAGTACTGCGACAATTAAAATTCCAACTGCAATTCCAATCCAGACTAGCACCATACCATACTAGCATACATCATCAGCATAAAAACCACAAGAATAACAACCAAACATCACCATTTAGTCAAGAAAAATTTTTCCCAGGCTCTAATTTTTCAAAACCAATCAAAACAGTGCAAGTACAAAGACTAGAAAACAGGCTTTGCAGTGAATTTCTCAGCATAGATAGTACCATTAGATTTGTAGGGATTTTATGCAAATGTGGCAGACTAAAAGCATATGACAGAAAAAAAGGAATCACCCCACAGATTACAGTTCCTGAAACAAAGCTAGTACACAGAGAAGCACTACTCAAGGCTAAAATGAACAAAATATTTGATGGTAAGCTGGGCAAAACAAACTGGTCAGTAGAATCAAGGGATAATGTAAAGTGGATTACCGTATATCACGGAAAAGACCTCATATTGATGTCAACCGAGAATTCCTCAGATCACAACAGAATAGTAGATAGAATTTTGCAGATACTAGATTAATCAGACTTTTTTGGCGGTGTAATACCCAAAATTCTTTCATGGAATTCGTAGATGAATTCGTCTACTTCTTCAATGTCCATAATGTTCCATAAATAATTTCAGCATATAGGAAATATTCTGTTCAAATTTTACATACACTTAGCATTCTTGATATACTGTTGATACAATAATCACTCTCATGGACCAGCAAGTTTTCTCATGTGGACATAAACCCATAGTATTTACACGACAGTCAAAACAATTTCCAAACATTACAATGAGATTGTGTCAGGATTGCCTTGACATGGATTGCCAAAATGATTAAACACAAAGCGAAGAGGCTTGTAACTGTACAGTTTTAGTAGATAATACAGAATATTGGTTTGACATTATAATATAGTATTCCCCTGATTCTAACAACAAATCAAATTGGCCAGACTTTACCTTACCGCTATCATAAAATGATAAAGCACTTTGATTATTTTCAAATTTATTAAAATTATAATCATCCATTACAAGTACAATAATGTCATCACCTAAAATATCACTTGCAATAAATCCACCTTCAACTTTGGCATCACAAGGTAAAGTAAACGCAACATAGGTAAAAGATCCTGGACCCACCTCATACATAGAGTCTACAAATTTCTGGCCAGATAAAGACAAATCTAATTTCTGTCCACCAAATAATTCGTTTACAATGCTGCCAAGGGTACTCTCTATGGATTTCCCAACAGAGGAAATAACAGAGTTTTGCATCTTGTTTTTTTGAATTTCCTCATTGATTCTATTTCGCACCTCATCATAGACAGAAATGGTCCTATACGATTCAAATGGAACAGGAATACCTTGCCCGAAGAATTGAAAATATGCAATTCCTTTGACTCTAATCTCCATCACACCTTGGGATTCAATGACTGAGGAAACTGCAGGCATCATACTTTCTTGTGTAATATTTTGAAATGATGAGATAACTTTGATTTGTCCGGGATTAATTACAAGATCAACATTGCTAGTTCCCTTGCCAATTAAGATTCCATTAATCAAAACATCATAGGACAAATCAGGAATGTATACTGGTAGGAGTCCATTATTTGCAATTCCAAAGAATAAATTTAAATTAATTCCTTCAATTAGCTCAAACGCTGCACCAAACCATTCACCAGTTAGAGTAGATAATCCAAGATTGAGTAGTTTATCCCATGTTAGCGGTGCCCAATCTATGCTGTGAAATTTTACATCATTGAGATTAACTGAGAGTTGAGTGTATGAATATACAAACAGTCCAACTATAATCAAAAACATTACAAGAAGAATAACTCCTATTGCAACTAGTTTGCCCATTGTGATTATGAAATAATTATCAAATTAAGTATGTTGATAAAGTCATCTGCGACTAAGAGATAGTTTGTTTTTGAGTTTCCTGGCACGGGGCTTTGTTCGCAGTAATCGCCCACAGCAAGGACACCAAAGGCCCTCCCATAAAATAAAAAGCTCACATTCAGGACATCGCTTTTGGCCTTGCTCGTATCTACCGCCCTCGGTAGAGTTGCTCTTTGCAACATATTGTTTGCAAGTACTAGTACAATGCACACATAGTTCACACATTTCTCATAGAAAATATTGTCGGTTTTTTCTAATTTTGAAAAGTTAGAATAATTTCTGATTTTGCAGTTTTACTCTATTTCTATATGTAGTTAGATGGTAATGAATAATGTTTTTTAGTTTCTCCTCAACAGATAACTCCTCTTCGAAATGGTAAAATATTTCTTGGACATATGCCTGTGTTGCACCCCAACATATTACAAATCATGAGAGAGTATCTAGGAAGAATCAAGCCTAAAAGGGTAGGTCATAGTTATAACAAAAAAACAAAGACAGATCATTAACTAATAGTGTACTGATATTGCAAAGTCAACATTATCAGAATCAAGATCACACCAAAAATATGAAAACTGCAAAAGAGATCTATGAATTTAAAAAAGAATTGATAAAAAGATTAGAAACAGGAGATAACCCATACTATGGATTATCACTTGAGAGTCTAGTGAAAAACTAGCGTTCATACTGAATTAATTGTTGTAATTATTTGAGAGTTTTTTTGAGTTCAGTGTTAACCACACTTGAAAAACTCACAGCACTTGCAGATTTACTAATTTGCTTTGCTTGAATAATTCTCAATTTTTTTACAATATCATCATCCAATACAATTGTAAGTCTTTTTCCCATGAAAAAATCATGGTTTTGTCACAACATATAATCTAAGTAAACATGAATGCAAATTCATACTTGAATAAACGATGAAAAAATTAGAATGTAGATTTGGAATTAATCGCGTTAATAATCCCATCACGTTTTTTGTATTCAATTTGTAAATTGCGCTCTAATCGCTTCATAGTTTCATCTGTTGTTGGATTTTTCAATTCTGCTTCCTTGTGTTTTAATAACTTGTTAATTCTTCTATCATTTACTTTTTTTTCTTCATCTAGCAAGTCTAGTTGAACCTTACAATCAGGACAAATTAGTTTTCTATCAGTATGAATTGAAAACTCAGAATCACATCTCTCACAAATCAATTACAAATCGTATGAAAATATAATGAACTTAAGGGTATTGGAGTGAAATTGGTTTTTTTAAACTAAGGAAATTGTAAATTAACATCATCAATACATTCATTGATTTTTTGAGTTTGGTTTGACCATTGTTCGTGGCAATCTTGAATTTGAGCATTTTTTAGTTGTGCGTCAATTTCTAATCGTAATGGATTTTGTTGCTTTTCTAATTCCCAATTTTCTTGTTGTTTTAGAGTACCATACACAATTACGGCATTATTAACACAGTATTCCCAATTAATTGCAGTCAACAATACTTCAGCATCATATAATGTAAGATCATCTAACAAAGCAAGTTCATCTTCCATAATCAAACTACATTCACTCAATGCTAATTCAAGATTTTCTTGTTTTTCAAGTATAGAAGGGTCTATTTGTTTAGCAACATCAAGACTGTATTGAGTAAGTGCTGCTGAAACGGCAATAATTCCAATCACTACTGCAACTACAATAATGATTAGTAATTTCATAAAATTGCTCTATGAATTAGGAACTTAAGCGTTATTGAAATGATCCAGAATTCAGTTTGGTTTTTTAAATTTCTGTCTCTGTCTAATTTTATCACATTTATCACATAGTTGATAATTCTTTCCAATACCACGAGATGCACGACAACCTGTTCCACAATTTTTGTAAATGTATTCCATCAGAAGGAATTCTCAAAGACCACATCAGATAGAGGTAATTGTCCACCACGAGGTGTAGGATCCTTTGCAGATTTTCCAAGTACCACCATCATTGTAACTATATGATCATCAGGAAGATTGATTAGTTTTCCAACCTTATCATAATCAAAGCCCTCCATAGGACAGCTGTCATATCCAATAGATTTTGCTGCAAGCATAATGGTTTGAGCAGCAATTCCACAAGAACGAATTGCCTGGTCTTTTTCAAGTTCAGGATTTCCTGAATATGCTTGCCTGATTCCATTGACTAGGAAATTTCGAGATTCTTCTGAAACGTTTTTCCAATAGCGCTCAGGGTTTTTCTCCCAGGCCTTCAAGTCAGCACAAAGTACTATGACTAGAGAGGCTTCTGCAACTTGTTTTTGTCCATAGGATAGCTGAGACAGTTCATCTTTGAGTTTTTGTTCTGTAACAATTACAAATCTCCAGTTTTGAATATTGTACGAAGTTGGAGATAAAATAGCTGATTCCAAAATTTGATTAATTTCAGATTTAGTGATTTGGTGATTTTTAAAACTCTTAATTGAACGACGAGATTTTATTGCGTCAATTGTATCCATGGTAAAATAACCTGTGTTACCAAATTTAACTTTATGAAAAGGTGAGTGAGCTTAAGATCAACTCCCGAAAGGATGTTGATGACAGCTCGTCGCTTAAGATCAGAAACATCTGTTACCTGATGACAGCGATTGTCTTTAGGCCTGAAACTATTGTAATCAGACGAAAGACTTACCTTTCAAAATCAATATGGAAATTTCATATTTAACCAGTACTACTTTTTCATACTAGTGTCAATCAGGTTAACACTAGCAAAATTTCCAGATAGTGTATTTATTAGGCAAAAGGAAATTTCAAGACATCTTGAAGATTGCAGTAATGGGAATGGGGGTTGCAGGATCATATCTTATGGCCAGACTAAAGGACTCAGAGCATGAAGTTGTAGGTTATGAAAGAAGTGTTGAAGAAAAACACGATTCAATTTGTGCATGGGGAACGATAAAACCAGTATTGGCAGATTTTTGCAAAAAAACTGGAAGGGACTTTAATGACTTTTTAATTCATGATGGCAAAAACATGCATGTCAAAATGAACAACGACGTAAAGTTTGACATTGGATTAAAAGGACTTTGTACATATAACAAATTAGGACTAATCAAAGATTTCATTAAAGATTCAAAGATAATCTATGGACAAGCTCCAAAGATTGAAGAATTAGAAAAAGAGTACGACATGATAGTTGACTGTACTGGCTTTAACAGAGTCTATCTACCAAAACTAAAAGAAGATTTCTTTTTACCAACATACGAGTATAAAGTTGAATATGAAAACGGGGTACCCTATGATGATTTTTACATAGAACCATTTCCAGGAATGTCAGGATACTTTTGGTATTTCCCATTAGGTGAGAAATGGGCACATATCGGAGCAGGGGATTACAATAAACAACACATCAAGGCAACTGATGAATTTTTACAAAAACATGGAGGCAAAGTAATTGCAACAAAAGGCAGACCGATTAGACTTGCAACACCAGATAGATGCAAGCCATATTATTCAGGTAAGGTAGTTGGGGTTGGCGAATCAATTGGAACAGTTTATGCATTATTGGGGGAAGGAATTATTCCATCAATGCAATGCGTTGAGATATTTCTAGAAAATATGAATGATTTCAAAGCTTATGAGAAAGCAGTAGAAGAGCACTACAAAGTTTATGCCAAAGTGTTTAATTTTGTTCGAGCAAAAATTCACAAGAACTTTAGTTTCTTCAAGGCACTACCAGATTTCATTGCAATATTTCGTTATATGAAAAAGCATGAAGACAGATTTGGAATGAATATAAAAATTGCAGATCTGATGAAAGTAGCTAAAGCCTAACTAAAACTAACAGAGCCAAATCCTTCTCTATTTGTTCTATTTGATGCCATGTTATAATCGTAAATTGTTTTTGAATAATCCTTGAATTCATCTTTCATTGGATCCAGAGTATCTGCCAAGTAAAATCCAGGGCAGTCCCCTGTAAACTGATAGGTGGCATGAACACGTGCAGTGCCTTTTTCATTTTCAAGCCAGCTAGAAAACGGATAGAGATAGCAAACACCAGGTCTGTCTGGATGCATACTACATCCACCTTTTTCATCTAAGAATCTACAAGATATGTGAGTTCCATCATCAGCTGCTGTTTCATCTTTTTTTCTTTTCAGATTAATTGTAGTCATTGTAGTTAGTTGTCCTGAAGGTCCAGGTTCATGATACGTTACTGTAAGTGTCTCATTTTTTATAAAATCAGAAGGTTTTTGATATTTCAAGCCTTTTCCAATTGTTATCAAATCATCAGAAGTTAGTGGGAGTCTCCCTTGTCTGTCACAGCAGTTGTGACAATCAGGCCAATAACACTTCCACAGAATAAATTTTTTCTCAGAATTAAGATATGGGACATGAAATACTACATCTTTGACTTTAAGTGGATAGTCAGACACATCAGTAATTTTCCCAAGCATGAATTTACGCAAAATTGGATCAATATCCCAATCTTTTTCCAACAAGTTTAATGATTCTTCAATTTCGTTTTGAGACAACTATTAAGATATAACATCTGTGAGTCATGTTATTAATGTTGAGTGAAAAAGGAAAGCATGCCTCAGCTACTCAAAACAGAAGATGGGTATGGAGTGAAATAATTTGGCCCCTAGTTTTAGAAGTCAATGATGTATCATTTACACTGAAACAATTTCAAAACAAACGTCAAAAAATTTGTCAAGAACAAAATGTTTCAATCAATGTTCCATCAAGAGGACTAGTGTCATTGATGCAAAAAGGTATTTTGTTAAAAGAAGGAGAAATTTATTCTATCCACTATAGACTAATTCCATACATGCGATTAAAAGCAGAATGTGATTATTCAACTGCAATTCATGAAGTCAGAATAAAATAATCATATCATTTCAAGATATCTAAAAAATAATTCATTATAGAAAGTAAACATAACAACAAATGATTATATTCTTAAACAGGAAAATTTCTTCAAGTAGCCCGATAGTCTAGCGGTCAAGGATTCTGCCCTCTGGATCTCAAGAGTGGATAGGCGGAGACGGCAGTTCGAATCTGCCTCGGGCTACTGAAAATTTCTAAAATATCTATCTAGATGCTTGTGCTATTCGTTCTAGCTCATTTTTCTTCTTTACAGAAGGAGCATTAGGATCATTTGCTGCTGCAAGCATTATTTGCTCTGCCATATGTTCCTCTATTGGTTTTGGATTGGAAAATGTTGCCTCTTTGATTGCATCAGCCATAAACTTTAGTGCCAAGTCAACTCTTCTGATGGGAGCAACATCAACTGATACGTGATAAACAGTACCACCATAAACAATTCTAGTAGTATCTTCGTTTGGTGCAGAAAATTCAATTGCTCTAACTAAAACTTCAACTGGGTTTTGTCCAGTCTTTAGAGCAATAATATCAAAAGAAGTTTTTACAGTGTTTAGAAGTTTAGTTTTCTTTCCAGTCATTCGTCCTGTGTTCTTTGCATATTTTTTTCCAAAGTGCATTGTTTTGTTGATAAATCTCTCAACAATGTTGACATCTGCTTTATTGAATCGTTTTAATGCAGAACGGCCATAAGTGTAAGGCAAAATTTGTTTTCTCAGAGAGATGGCAGTTTTTAGTCCAGGATCTTTGATTTCAATATCAGATAAATCCCATTTTCTAAATAATAACAAGTTTTTAGTTTGTGCCATTTCTATCTCCTTGGTTTCTCTTTCTTTCCAATTACTAGTTCGTGAAGTGATGTACCGTTAACTTTGAAAACTTTGAATCTAACACCAGGAATATCTCCCATCGCACCACCTTGTGTTGCACCCATTCCTTGAATGTGAACCTCGTCGTGTTCATCAATAAAGTTCATTGCACCGTCTCGGGGTAAGAATGCTGTAACTGTTTTACCATTTTTAATTAATTGAACTCTAACACATTTTCTAATAGCAGAGTTTGGCTGTTTTGCAGCAATCCCTACTTTTTCTAAAACAATTCCACGTCCTTGTGGAGCTCCTCCAAGCGGATCTGCTTTTTTATCAATTCCAAGTTTTCTTCTCTTGTATGTTGAAATTGCCCATCGCTGCTTTTTCTTTTTAGAAGTTAAAACTCTGCCAGCAAATAATCCAAGTGGTGATTTTCTCATATCTCACATCTCCATAGTAGCACGTTCAGGACTGTTAATCAGAACACTGGTAATATCAAAATATCGCTTTGCAAGCAATCTTGCTTTCTCAGCATTTCTGCCTTCTCTTCCAACTACGATTCCTTTCTTTCTTGGATCTACCATAACGATTGCCTGTTTTGTCCCATCTGCCCGTGTATTTATTTTTACTTCAGAAATTAGTTTTGAATTAAGCAAGGAAGACAAGAATTTTACTGGATCCTCGTCATATTCTACCAATTCTACATTTCTTTTAACAATATTTTGCAATGATTTGATATGAACTCCGCCTTTGCCAATTGCTAATCCCATTTTACCAGTATTAACTACAAAAATTACTCTATCTTGTTTCTCATCTTCTACACAATCACGTGCAGTTGCACCAGTTACATTTTGGAAAAGCGACATCATACGCATTTGATCTGTTGAGAGTTTAATTGACTGTGTCATTAGAAATCCTATTTATCTCCGACCAGAATTGTCTCATTTAAACTTTCATTAACTATAATGTAACTATTCATTTTTTTCCTCAGCTTTTGTATCTTTTAAAATTGATTTTATGTTTGCATCTGTTATTGATGTGAATGAAATTGTTGAGATTCTAAATTGCAAGCCGCATAATCTTCCTAGTGCGACTGAAGTCCCTTGAAAGTTGACTAGAGGTACTTTTTCTTTTTTTGCATCTGATTCAATTTTCTCAACCATTTCTTTACTTACTGATTGAGATAATACAATTAGCTTGGAATTTTTTAAAGAGTTTAAAACTTGTTTTGTACCGAAAGTTAATTGATCTTCTTTTCGGGCATCCTTTAATGATTTTTCAAGTAGTTTACTCATGTATGTTTCCTTAGATCGATCGTCATCACAGGGCTTTATAGGTTTATTGAAAAATCAGGCACAGTATTTGAAAAAATTAGTTCAGGAAATTAAACACTGAACCCAAATTTGAAAATACTAAACCAATTTCATCAAATAAGGAAATTGGTTTTTCCTTTTCGTTGTTTTCAGTACTAGTTTCTTTAGGTAAAATCGATTCAGAGTAATCTATTTTTTTGATATTTGATTGTGCTGGCTCATCTGCTAAAGTTACAGTTGGAATGTTCAAGGAGGATGCAATTTCAAGATTTTTTCTAGCTGAAATATAATTAGGATTTTTCTTTAAAATTTCTTCATAAATGGAAATAGCTTTATCGTAATCTTTCAAATTTGCAAGTGCATTTGCTTTGTTATTTTTAGCAGGTAAAAATTCAGGATTAATTTTGATAGCATGATCATAGTATACGATAGCTTCAGTGAAATAGCCCAATTTCCCCAAGGCAGAACCTTTGTTTACGAGAATTTCTACATCATTTGGATCATCAGATAGAGATTCATTAAAAATTTCTAAAGAACCATCAAAATCACATAATCTATACAATGCAGGTCCCATTCCATCATAGTATGATATAGTATCAGTAAACATACTTTTGTCACATTCCAAATTAATTTGGTTTAGAATTAGTCCTAATTCAATATCCTCTACAGTTAGATTTGTTTGTTTTTTGATTTCTGTGGGAATAGTTTTTTCTTGAATAGTTTTTTTGATTTCAGTAGTATTAGGTTTTGATTCGGAAGTTTGACCAGTTTCTTTAATTGTAGACTCTATAATCGGATTCGATTTATCAATTGTTTCTTCAATTGTTTCTTCAATTGTTTCTTCAATTGTTTCTTCAATTGTTTCTTCAATTGTTTCTTCAATTGTTTCTTCAATTGTTTCTTCAGTTACAATTTGAGGTTCTTTATAATAATCAAAAAATGATATAGCTTCAGATTCACCATAATGAGCTTTAATGGAGTAAGTTCCTTCTGTTCTAAAATTAACACCATCTTTTACAAGAAAATTAGTTGAGAATTCCAAATCAGAATTTACTGTTCCAAAATAAAATCCTGCAGGCATTCCAAATGGATCATAAACTCCAATCAATGAAGTAGGAGATCCCAATGCAGAAACAAGACCTGTGATGTGTATTACATCATTATCGGCGTATTGATTTTTGTCAGTGTAAAGAAGAAAAATTTCTGGTTCCTCATTTGATTGAATTGGGATTTCAGGTGAAGAATTATTCCCGATTGTAAAATAATGATTCTCAGAGATTTGTCCATAATCTAGTTTTATTTTGTATTCCCCAGTTTTTTCATAAATTGGAGAGTCAAGTTGAATTGTCTTTGTGAATGTTTTTTCAGGTGAAATTTCCAAATTGTTTGCAGATAAAATTTTTCCATCAGGATCATAGATGCTCATTGCAATTATTGGCATTCCAAAATCAAGAATTTCACCTGAAACAGTAAGAGAATCACCAATATTGTAGGATATCTTATCTGCACTTACCAGAAATGTTTCTGCAAAGACGTCAGATACAACTAAAGGGGATAATACGGTTAACACTAAGGTAATTCCAAGTAAATATCCTAACACACAAAAAATTTTGTAATTTTGTATTTAATTATCACGTAGGAATGATACTTTTCATTCAACTGTAATTAAACTCGACATTAGTGGTGCCAATACAGTTGGATCACCTAGAGAGTTCCAAACAAATGTCTCTATTTTATAATTTCCAGAGTTTTTTGGGATCCAAGATTGTGAGACATCAAGACTTTGTCCAGAAGAGAGTTCACCTTGAACCCATGAGATAGACTCTACTAAATTATTTTCATTTTTTACTTGAAACAGATATACAAATTTCTGATCAAATTCATTTGGATTAACTATAGTTCCAACTATTTGCAATTGATTATCAGGTGAAAAGGATTGCAAAGAATTCCCAAGTGCATCAGAGAATTTGATTGGAAGGTTATCAATTCTATCTATTGGGGGAATTGAGGAATCAACTAGTGCAAAAGTTTCAATTGACATATTATCAGAAATTGAATATGGTTTTGGCAAAGTATAATCATCATATTTTGCAGAGATGTTATCACCAGGAATGGAATAAAGTCGACTTCCACTAGTCGTTGAACTCTGAGATAAAGAAAAGGTTGCAACAAACATCCCAGAGCTTTCTGATGTCTCAATTCCATCAACTTCAAATCCTGCAATGTCAGAGTCTGAAGATATTTGAATCGGAATATGATCTAATGCTTCAGGGTTGAGATTCATATCTGAATCAATGATTCGCACAGTTACAGTTTCATCTAAGAGAAAAACTTCTTGTGTGAATTGAATAGTTCCTGTATTCCAACGTACAGATGCAGATTCAGTTAAGATTACACCGTCTGCAAATTCAAATGATATTGTAACTGCTGAATCCCTATCCACTTCTAAAAATCCACTAGTAGGACCAGTACCCATAGTTCTCGGAGTTGTATCTATTTTACCATCACCGTCTACATCATGTGCAAATCCTGTAAGTATTACTTCAGCGGTAAAAACTCCAGAGTTAACATCAGTTTCTGTGAACCTATAAG
The DNA here is from genome assembly GCF_054095825.1 of Candidatus Nitrosopumilus sp. bin_68KS. NCBI lineage: Archaea > Thermoproteati > Nitrososphaerota > Nitrososphaeria > Nitrosopumilales > Nitrosopumilaceae > Nitrosopumilus > Candidatus Nitrosopumilus sp. bin_68KS. The sequence continues at coordinate 10,061 of NZ_JBSWSP010000018.1, read as the reverse complement.
GTTCAAGTGAATGCTCTCTTGTAGAAATTTTAATTGGATGGTCTTGCGTATTGCCAATTGAATCAATCAAGTCTCTATCAGTATTCCAACTAGGAGCAATGATTGTCATTTTTATTTTGTCAGTCCAAGAATACATTGGTTTGTCTGTAAATATTGGAGAGTATGGTTTATCATAATCAGGAATTGATTCACCAAATACAGGAAATAAAATCAATGAAATAATCATGAAAAAAAGATACATATCATAAATTATCAAATATGGAATTTAATGTTTGATGGAATATTCTATGATTCGTCTTCAGGAAGAGAGACTAGTAAAATATTATCTCCACGCAATAGAGTCTTGCCAATCTTTTCATGTTTTTCTTCAGTTACATCTTCAGCATCCTCTAGTGTCAAATTCATGTGAATGTCAAAGTCTTTGAGAATCCCTTGAATAGTTCGGGTGTTTCTTAATCGAAGTAAGACAAGCTTATCTTTGCTGTTGTTCATTAGATTTGTAATTTCATCGGCCATAATTTTTACCAGTTTATTTCTTCTTGCTTACTTGCATGTACAAGTCAACAGTTCCACTTCCAATTGGAATGTTACTACCGACAATTACATTTTCAGTTATACCTTTGAGTTGTTCAACTTCTCCTCCAAGTGCAGCATGTGCTATGGTTGGAACTGTAATTTCGAATGCAGCTCTTGCAAGAACACTGTCTTTGGTACCTGCAATTCCGTGTCTACCGATTTGTTGCATGTAACCTCTTGAGCACATCAAATCAGATACTAACATAATGTATCTATTATCTACCTCTAATCCTTGGTCCCCTAGTGTGTGATTGAGTTCATCAATCAATGCATTTCTTGCAGCCTCAATTCCCAGAGTTCCTGCAATTTCAAATACATTGTTTGTTCTGACATTTGTTTTGTCAATACCTTTTACTTCAAGAACTTTAGCAATATTGGAACCTGTTGTCTGAATAACCCATTCATCATCTTTTTGAACCAGGGTTACACGTTCAACGTCTGGAACTCCCTTTACTGTAGTGTTCAGGACTTTATTTCTAATTGCAATTACTGTTGCTGTATCAGACTCTTCAACAAGCTTGAGAGTAATTAGTTCACCAACTGTCTCCATTTTGAATTTCTTGTTTGATGCAAGAGATGCTTCAACTTCAGCAATGGAACATCCTCTTTCTTTGAGTCTATTTTCACTAAGGATTAATTTGATTTCAGTAGAATAATCAGTTTCACTGGTTGCAATTAATGCACTGATTTTAGTTTGTAATACATTTCTTGCAACTTCGATTGCTTTTTCTCTGGATTTCTTTGATTCGTTGTCAAGATAGATATCCATAGTTGGGGTAACTGGTTTCTTTCTTGCATCAACTAGTTCAATTAATCTTGGAAGACCCAAAGTAACGTTTCTTTCTTTAATTCCTGCAAAGTGGAATGTTCTCAAAGTCATCTGGGTACCAGGTTCACCAATTGATTGAGCAGTGATAATTCCTACTGCTTGTCCGGGTTCGACTTGGGCTTTGTTGTAAAGTAAAAGTCCTTTCTTACATACTGCCTCCACACCATCTTTACTTAGATTAGATTCATGCAAGGCATCAGATACGAGTGAAGTTAATCTTGGATTAAATGTCTTGGTGTATTTCTTGGTGAGAGTATCAATTTCATCTTTAGTTGCCTTTTTACCAGAATCAATCATGGTTTGAGATTCAGCTAATCTGCTAGCGTTAAATGCTTCACCGTGATCACTTTTTTGCACATCTATTCCATCTTCACCATAAAGGAATTGTACAATGTGTCCGTGTGGGTCCCTTACTGTTCCGTCATATTCTAATCTAATGTGTTCTAATGCGTTGATCAATCTTCGCTGCATGTAACCACTTTGTTGTGTTCTAACGGCAGTATCTACGAGTCCTTCACGACCACCCATTGCGTGGAAGAAGAATTCTAATGCAGAGAGACCTTCTCTGTAATTGGATTTTACAAATCCATGTGCATCTGGATTATTATCATGTTCTTGGAAATGGGTTAATGCACGATTGTGATAGCCATCATTCATTCTATTTCCTCTTCTTGACTGTTGTCCTAATGCTCCGGCCATCTGACCTACGTTTAATGATGAACCTCTAGCACCTGTTGTGGCCATAATTTTGCCAGCATTAGAATCATCAAGGGAGTGATTTGCAGTAGATCCTGCCTTGTCTCTTGCTTTACCCAATTCATTTACTATGTAAGCTTCAAGTGCTTCTTCAGGTCTCATTCCTCTTGTGAGTTTTAGAGTTCCTTTTTCATATTGATGGGTTAAATCAGATACAATATCATAAGTTTCTTGAATATCATCTAGAATCTGTTGTTTCTCTTTTTCTGGTACTTCAAGATCACCAAATCCATAACTGAATCCATAGCTTGTGATGAATTGTTTTACCATGATTAGAATAGAATTTAAGAAATTCTTTCCAACTGCGTTTCCATAGTCTTTTGTAATTCTGTGTAAGACACTTTCTGGCTCTTCTGCACCAATTGATGTTTTATCAATTACACCGCTGATGAGTTCACCTTTTTTAATTACAACATCTTTTGCAGGACCATTTGTCCCCTTTGACCATTTTGATGTAAGGACATAGTTGAAGTCTTTTGGAAGAAATAGGGAAAATAGTTGTTTTCCAGTGTATGCAGGTCCGTCTTTAGTTTTAGTACCAGGTTTTGGAAGTGCATCTTTGTAACCACCAAGCATTGCAAGGTTTGAGAATTCTTGAACAGAAAGAGTTGTTCCATCTTTTGTTAGAAGATATGCACCAGTTACAAAGTCTCTGAGTGCTCCAATGATCGGACCACCATATCTTGGAGAGATTAATTGATCTTGAACTCTCATTAAGAGAATTGCTTCTGCTCTTGCTTCCTCACTTTGAGGAACGTGGAGGTTCATCTCATCACCATCAAAGTCTGCGTTGTATGGAGGACATACTGAAGGGTGTAATCTGAAAGTTTTACCAGGAAGTACTCTAACATAGTGAGCCATGATAGACATTTGGTGAAGTGAAGGTTGTCTGTTAAACATGACAATATCACCGTCTGCAAGGTGTCTTTCAATTAGGTAACCAATCTCAAGTGTTTCTGCAATAGTAGAACGGTCTTCTACAAAATCTAATCTAATCTTAACACCATCAGGTCTAACGATGTAGTTAACACCTGGGAATTTTTCAGGTCCGTTAATCACGAGTTTTCGCATTCGCTCAATATTCCATTCTGTAACAATTTCAGGGATTGTTAGTTTCATCGCTACTTGTTCAGGAACTCCAACTTCAGACAAATCCAAGTTAGGATCAGGTGAAATTACAGTTCTACTTGAAAAGTCAACCCTCTTTCCAGAGAGTGATCCTCTGAATCTTCCTTCTTTTCCTTTTAGTCTTTGAGTTAATGTTTTGAGTGGACGTCCAGAACGATGATGAGCTTGTGGAATTCCAGAAACTTCGTTATCAAAATATGTTGTAGAGTGGTATTGTAATAGATCAACTAGATCTTGTACAATGAGTGGCGGGGTTCCAGCCTCCTTACTTTCTTTTAGTCTTTGGTTAACTCTGATGATATCTACCATTTTGTGTGTCAAGTCATCCTCAGATCTAATTCCGGTTTCAAGAATGATTGAAGGTCTTACAGTTACCGGTGGTACAGGTAATGCTTGAAGAATAAACCACTCAGGTCTTGCAGTTATTGGATCATAGGACAATAGTTCCAAGTCCTCATCAAGTATTTGTGAAAATCTTTCTCGAATTGTAATTGGAAGTAATCTGTGTTCACCAATCTCTGTTTTCTCAACGAAGATGGTTGGTTTTGTAAAGACTAGTTCATACTGTGTTTTTCCACAGTGAGGACATTCTTTTGCTTTCTTTGCTTTCTCTATGATTTGCTCTGGAATACGTTTTTGAGAAATTACAGTGTATGCAGCATGTTTGTCTTTGATTTTTTTGAATTCATCTAGATCTTCTTGTGGGACTTTGAGTCTAGCACATGAACGACAGGTTGATTGCAATAGTTTGTAAATATTATCAATGAATGCAATATGCAAAATTGGTTCTGCAAGTTCAATGTGTCCAAAGTGTCCAGGACATCTGGCTGCAGTATTTCCACATGTTAGACATTTTTGTCCAGGTTCAAGAGTTCCAAGTCGTCCATCCATAAGACCACCTTGAACTGGCATTCCATCTTCATCATATGTTTCAGGAGCAGTGATTTCTGCAACAGAGTATTTTCTAACTTCAGTTGGAGACCATACTGAAAAACGAATTCCATCAATTGATTTGATTGCTTGAAGCGACATTAGATTTTCTCCTTGATCAATAGACGTGGTGCAACGTTAAGGCTCTGCATTTCTTGCAAGAGTAGTTTGAATGCATATGCTACTGATACTGATGAGACTTTGGCTTTATCACCACAGACTCGGCAGACATATTTTCTTTGTTTAACATCATGATAAGCAACTAATCCACATCTTTCACATACAAAGATATCAGATTTGTCAGATTCATCTAGCAATCTATCTTTTAAAATCATTGAAGCCCCATAAGCAATTAAGCAATCTCTCTCCATTTCACCAAATCTTAATCCACCACCTCTTGCCCTACCTTCAGTTGGTTGTTTAGTTAACATCTGAACTTGTCCACGTGCCCTTGCATGTATTTTATCTGCAACCATGTGATGGAGTTTTTGATAGTATACAACACCAATAAAGACATCAACTGGAAATGGTTTTCCAGTTCTTCCGTCATACATTACTTCCTTACCAGAATATTTGAAACCATGTGCATCCATTACTTCTTTGACTTCATCCATTTTTTCTCCTACAAATGCTGATCCATCAAATCGCTTTCCACGAAATGCAGCAGCTTTACCACATATGGATTCCATCATCATTCCAACAGTCATTCTTGATGGGAATGCATGAGGATTAATTAAAACATCTGGAGACATACCTTCTGCAGTATATGGCAAATCTTCGGCTTTAGCTAAAATTCCAAGTACACCTTTTTGTCCATGTCTTGATGCAAACTTGTCACCAATTTCAGGGATTCTCATATCTCTTGCTCGAATCTTGTACATTTTCCCACCTTCGTTTGATTGAGTCATAACTACAGTGTCAACAACACCAGTTTCAGATGGCCTTACACCAATAGAAGTATCTCGTCTGTATGGACCTGAGGATTCAAACTCTCTGTATTCTTCCATAAATCTTGGGGGACTAGTTTTTCCAATTAAAATATCTCCACCTTTTACTGGAGCTTCTGATGCAACAACACCATCTTCTTCAAGTAATCTATATGCTCGCTCTCCCTTGTAACCTCTAATGTTATCTTCAGCATTAGGAATTTCAAAAGTATCACGCATTCCACCAGGATATTGTTTTGCTTCTGCATCATAAATTCTATAAAAGAAAGTTCTTCCCAAACCCCTGTCAACAGATGCTTTGCTGAGTACAATTGCATCTTCGATGTTATATCCGTCAAATGGCAACACTGCAACTATACAGTTCTGACCTGCTGGTCTATCTTCTAATCCTAAAAGTTTCATTGCTTTTGTATTTACAATTGGAACTTGAGGATATAGCATAAAGTGCTGTCTAACGTAAGTACTTGTATTCATCATTGGTGTTGAGAATCCTAAACTTTGTTTTGCCATTGCAGATTCGTATGTGTTTCTTGGAGACTGGTTATGTTCAGGATATGGAATGATGGAGGCTCCTGCACCTAAGATTGCTGGTGGGAATACTTCAAGGTGAGTATGTTTCTTTGTATCTTTTTCATCCAAAGTAACATAACAATTTTCTTCTTCATTAGCATCAATCATTTCTAAAACACCCATTCTCAAAAGATCAGTCCAAGAAAGTAATTTCTTGGATATTTTATCCAAAAGATCTTGTGTGAGTAATGATTTGTTATCTTTGATAATTATCAGTGGTCTCAAAACACGTCCAGCATTGCAGTTTACATAAAGTCTTCTTGTTGAACCTTCAATGTCAGATTTATGAAATGAGACTCCAACGTGAGGATGAATCTTAGAGTTTCGTCTAAGGTCTCTTAGAGATTCAGCAAGTTCTTGACCATCTTTGAAATATCCAATTAGACGACCATCAACAAATACTCGGGTTCCATCTTTCTTCAAATCTTCTTTTGCATCAAAGAAATGTACTGTTCCAAGATCATAGAGTTTTTCTACAATTTCTTCAGATGGTACGTTTACTGAAATAATTCCAGATAATGCAAGGTTTTTTACCAAACCACAGTTGGAGCCTTCTGGGGTTTCACTAGGACAAATTCTTCCAAAGTGAGTAGCATGCAAGTCTCTTGCCTCAAAGTTTGGCTGGGTTCTACTAAGAGGGGATTGAATTCTTCTCAGATGGCTAATTGTTGAGAGATAGTTTGTTCTATCAAGTAATTGGGTGACACCCACACGTCCTCGTCCCCAATTTCCTGTTGCAATTGCATTGTTTAGTTTATCAGTAATAATTCCCGGACGAATTGCAGCAGCTACTGCATTGATTCCTCGTTTTTGGCCTGATCTTTCTAATTGATATTTCATGTCTCGGACCAAATTTCTGAATGCAGTTCTAAATAGATCTGCCAACATTTGTCCTGCAAATTTGATTACTTTGTTTCCATAATGATCCTTATCATCAGGAGTAATCCAACCAAGTTTTAATTCTAATAATTTACAAGCTGCTTCACCTAAGAATTGTGCTTTCTCTTTTCTGTTCTCAGGATGTTTGCCCAAATGAGGTAATAGACCCCAATCAAGTAAAGTCTCAGCACGTTTGATTTGAAATTCTTCTAACATTCCAGGTGCGATTCTTTTACTGATGTAAACAATGGCGTCTTTTGATGTTGGGACATCACCGGCTTTTTCAAAAGAGCCTTCTAATTCATCTTGTAAGTCATCAACTAATGAAACAACTGCTGCAATCTCTCTATCTGATTCCAATCCAAGTGCCCTCATCAATGTGACAACTGGAATGTCAACTGGAGAACCAGGAATTCTAGCTACAATTAAACCATCATTTTTCATTACAAGTTCTAATTTTGCACGATAACCAACAATTGAAGAATATACTTTAGCTTTGAAAACAATGTTACCGCCAACAGTTTCTCTATCAACAATAATTTTGTTGTATGAAAGATCTTCTAATCCTACAATTACTCTCTCAGAACCATTAATGATAAAGTAACCACCAGGATCATTTGGATCCTCACCATGTTCTATTAATTTTTGAGTAGAGAAATTATGCAAGATACATGCATTTGATTTTGCCATCACTGGTACATCACCAATATGAACAAATCTTGATTCCAGAATTTTTCCATCCTCTACAACACTTGCCTCCATCATTACAGGTGCAGAGTATGAAACATTTCTCAACCTTGCCTCAGCTGGAGTAATATGAGTAATAGAACCATCAAGCTCCATCATTCTTGGTTGTTGAAGTTTAACTTTTCCTAGTTGAATTTTGTAAGGGTATTCAGCATTTTCAATATCAATTTGTCCTACCTCATTGATGATACTTTGTAATCCTCTTTCTAAGAATTCATCAAATGAGTTTAGATGTTGACGTGCAATACCTTCACGTTTTAAAATATCTTGAATTACTGGCCAACGTTTTGTAGAAGGATCTGCCATTATACTTCCACCACGTATCTGTAATAGAGACTCTCACCTGCAGTTGGACTTTTTCTAGTAATCTTTATCATATCACCAGGTTTTATTCCTAGTCCTAAAATTGCAGGATCGTTTACAAAGATTAAAGGTAATTCTGTAGGTTTACAGTTGTATTTTTTTAAAACTTCTTCAGCTTCTTGTTTTGAGATAATCTCATGTTTTGGTACATAGATATGATCAGGTACTAGAACTTGATTTTTTTTAGTTGCCATCTACAAAACCTCCACGTAGAACATTAAATGTAACGGAAAATAATATACACAAACTGTCAAAATCTCACGCTCGGGTTAATATATATCTAATCTGAAATTCGGCAGGGAATTGTGTTTTTTCTTTTTAGTCAATAAATTTTATCGCAACCTTAAATAGCATAATTTTTCGCCTAAAATTGATGAAAGCTCATCTAACGGTGTTCACCTTATCTGCAATTTTAATTGTAAGTATTGGTATGACACCAGCATTTGGACAAATACAAAACTCGATTGTTGTTACTACGGACAAATCATCATATTTAGAAGGTGAAACAATTCTAGTAACAGGGGAAGTGAAAGATCTGTATTCTGGCACTCCAGTAAGTTTGATAGTTAAGAATGACAATGCAATTGTTGCTCTTGCTCAACTAACAGTAGGAATTGATAAAAAATTCAGTACTGAAATTACTGCTGGCGGAACAATGAAAACTGCTGGAACTTATACAGTTGAAGTCACATACGGAACAGCAAATCGTTCAGCTACAACAATGTTTGAGTTTGGCGGATCAACAACAACTCCACCAAAAGACAGCACATCTAATGTAACGGATAAAACAGTTCTAGTCGAAGGGGCCAAAGATATGATAAGTTATTCAATAACAGGTGGGAAATTACTAAACATCACACCTGATTTTGATGCAAAATCACTAATCATTTCTATTGACGCCATGGATGATGGTGTGTTAACATTAACAATACCAAGAACAGTGTTCGATTCAGAAGAAAACGGCATTGATGCTGAAATATTCATCTTAATTGATGGAGAAGAAGCTGCAGACTTTGACGAAACAACCACATCGATAGACAGAACGATTACAATAGAATTCCCAGCAGGAGCTGAAGAGATCGAAATAATCGGCACGTTTGTAATTCCAGAATTTGGTACAATTGCAGCCATGATTCTAGCAGTAGCAATTATCTCAATAATTGCAGTTTCTGCAAAGTCAAGACTCAGTATTATGCCAAGATACTAAATTTCATCTTTTTTTCTATTTTTAAGATTATGTAAATGGGTACTGTGATGAAATATATCTCAAAATCAAAAGCGATAAAAAATATATCATGTTATGCCAGATGATTCATCTAGATTTTGGATTGTCTCACAAATAGCAGATATAAAATACACAGAAGGTGTAAGACCACTATTCAAAAAAAGTCAAGTTGCAGGAAAGAAGCGCAAAGTTTTGATCTCTGATAGTGCTAGAAATTTCATAAAAGCCCACAAAAAAGAATGGTGGACTAGATATGTTGAGGAAAAATCAATCCATATTCGCCATGTTCATTTCAAGGGAGATATGAACAACAACAAGATGGAACGCCTTAACGGAGAACTAAGAGACAGAGAAAAGGTGATGAGAGGATTGAAAAAAGATGATTCTCCAATAATTTCAGGCATGCAGATTTATCATAATTACATTCGTTCCCACATGGGAATTGATAATGATACTCCTGCTGATAGGGCAGGGATTAAGATCAATGGAAATAACAAATGGATAACCTTAATTCAAAATGCTTCAAAAACATGAGTTGATTTGATTCAGCATTAAATCAATTTACTACTAGGATAATTGTTCAAGAATCCATACTCGGGTGGTAAAATATGGCTGAACAGATTGATTCCTACAAAAAGAGTTTGATGGAGGCTTTTGCAAATTTGATGGGAGGATATCCAATGATATTCATAGTTGGACTGATAGTTTTACCATTGTCCGTAAATTGGATTAAAGAGGATCCTGTTATTGCAAATTTGGCTATCACTGGTGCATATGCATCAATCAATTTTACTAGGAGTTTTGTATTGAGAAGATTATTTTTAAAATATGGAATTTATGAAAAAATGATATCTTTCTTGAAAAGGTTATTTAAAAATAAAATCCTCCAATGAAACTCCTGATTGGTATTATTCCTTAAAATTTAACACCCGAAAGTAAACAGGAAGAATTTTGTGATCCGAACCACTCAGATTACCCAGAACCATTTTTAAATATACATAAATAACAAGATATCTGAAGTTGAATTAGGATGAATTTTAAACGTTCTACAACATCAATGGCGATAGCCCTCATGGCATTGTCATTAATTTCAATGACCTCAATTCAACAA
>NZ_JBSWSP010000010.1:0-98192 GCF_054095825.1 Candidatus Nitrosopumilus sp. bin_68KS | reverse complement strand
ACTGAATGTACAGTTCCATTTGTTCCCAGAACTAACAAACCTGTTTACTGTAGTGATTGTTTCAGACAAAACAAACCACAAGATTCAGGAAATGATAGATATTCACGAGATGATAGAGGTTCACGATATTCACGAGATGATAGAGGTTCACGATATTCACGAGATGATAGAGGTTCACGAAATGACAGTAGAGATGAATCTACAACTGTAACTTGTTCTGATTGCGGCACTGAATGTACAGTTCCATTTGTTCCCAGAACTAACAAACCTGTTTACTGTAGTGATTGTTTCAGACAAAACAAACCACAAGATTCAGGAAATGATAGATATTCACGAGATGATAGAGGTTCACGATCTTCATCTAGACGAGAATCTAGTAGAGGAAATAATAGATCTAGAAAACCTCGAAATGATAAATTTTTGAGAAAGCAAGAGAGTTTCTTTTCAAATGGTTCCGACAAATTTTATGAAACTATCAAAGAGAAATTATATGAAATTTTAGGTGGAAAAATCTGTTCCAATTGTGGTTTTAAGGATGAGAGAGCTTTAGGAATCAGTCCAATTTCTGAAAATGTAACTTCTGATAATTCCGGTCGTGGTGGTGATGCTGCATCTTGGGGAAAATATATTTCAGCACCAGATCTTGCTAGAGAAGAATTAAAGGTATTTTGTTTAAATTGTAATCAAATTAGAGAACCTGTACCAAAACGAACAGAAGACAGAACAAGACCAAAATCTAAAAAAAGTAAATACTTTCCTAGATAATCCTAGAATCATTTTTGAGAATTTATTAACACTTTAATTATAATTATTTTAGAATAATATTATGGATGGAGATCAAAAGGCATTGGGAATTGCAATGATCATAATGGTAGGAATAGCTGCTCTGTACACTGCATTTGGTTCCTAGATTATCCCTTTACTATTTCTACATTGACATCATTAACTGTCGTAGAAATAATCTTGTGCTCTTTATCCAGTACTGATTGAATAAAATCTGCAAATTCTTCGACATGCCCTTCTTCTTTAAACATAATGCTGTGGGCTGATTTATCTTTCAATGAAATAACTAACTCATTTTTTATTATGTTAATAATTGCTGTAATGTATGTCTCTTTTCCTTCTTTAATGAAAATTAAACTAGCAAATTTTTGAGCCTCGTAGTTGTCATCAAATGTGGTACTGAATTTCATTTATTCTCCATAAGAAATTCATGTATCTTGTTTTTTGCCTTTTCTCTTTTTTCTTGATGAATTAAAAGAAAATCATTAATTTTTTCAATTAGTATTGCTTTTAATTCACCTGATAGCAATTTCCCTGATTTATAATCTTCGTAAATTGTTTTTAGTTTATTATCATCTGGTTCAAAAAATATTCTCAAATATTGAAATGAAACATCAATGTCTGGATTCCCGCCAATCTTTCTATGCTCCTCAATGTCTGGTTGACCTCCAGAAAATGCATGTTTGTTGATTTTCTTCTTTACAACATTTGGTGAATCAGTTGTGTAAATAGTTCCGTTTTCGTCTGATGCTGACATTTTTCCTCCAGGTCCTTTTAAGGCTGGAATCATAATGTTGTGAATCAATGCGGGTTTTGGTTTACCCATTTTTGGAGCTATGTCTCTTGTTAATCTAAAATGAGGATCTTGATCTACACCCAATGGAATCAAAACTGGTTTATCTTCAATGAAACATGGAGCTGATTGTAATGATGTATAAAAAATCATTCCAATGTTTGTTTCATTTGTAAAACCAAATGTTGCTTTTGTATTAGAAAAATTGATTTTCTTTGCTACTTGAGCTGCAATAGGATAAAGTGTTTGAATGTTTTTTGTGTTGATAATTATTTTTGTTTTATCTGGTTTGAAACCTAATGCAATGAAATCAAGAGCATTTTCAAAAGCAAATTTGTTTGTCTCCTCTAAAGTTAGATTAGGTTTTGAAAAAAATTTTTCATCATCTGTAAGCTGAAAATACATATTAACGTCAAATTTTTCTTGTAACCATTTTGCAAATACCCATGGTACCAAGTGACCAATATGGGTATGTCCTGATGGACCTCGTCCAGTATATAGAAAGAATTTATTCCCTTTTTCATATTCATCAAGAATTCTGCCCATTTCTCTATGAGAGAAGAAAATTCCTCTTCTAAGCATAAAATTGTCTTCTCCTGTAATTTTCTTGATCCTTTCTAGAAGTTCTGATGAGATCTTCTCTGTACCGAATTGCTTAATTAATTTGTCATAATCAATATCACCTTCAACATGCCAAGGAGTTACAATAAAGTCATCAGCTGACATTCATCTTGACTTAGGTTAAGGTTTAAAAAGTCTTTTTCGGATTCTTTGCTGTTGTCGCAAGTTTTTCATGAAATTGAAAAAAAAATTATCACATCTCTCAGAGATGATCCAAAACAATCTCCTGAATCCCTTGAAAAATCTACACAACTTTCACCTGATCAAATCCGAAGAGGGATTGAATGGCTCAGATTAAAAGATCTAGCAATTGTCACTGAATCAAAATCAAGTATTATTAGCTTAGGTAAAAATGGGATTGAATCATTTCAAAAAGGATTACCTGAAAGAAGACTGTTAAATTTACTTAAAACTGGTCCTAAAAAATTATCTGATTTACAAAAAGAATTAGGATTTATTTTTGGACCTTCAATGGGTTTAGCAAGAAAAAATAATTGGGTTGAAGCCTCATCAGATCAAATCTCAATCAAAAACATTCCTTCAGAACTTCCAGGAGAAAAAACCATCAAACTTGTTGGAGAAAATAAAATATCTAAAGATAAAGTTGACATTGAAGATTTATCTACTCTATTAAAAAGACCTGATTTTATAATTGAGGATGTTATAATATCTAAAGAGATTAGTTTATCTGATTCTTCAAAATCTATTACACTTACAGATTCTAGTGGTGAAATTGATGTTGAAGCAAAAGTTCCAGAAACATTTGTTGCTCGAACTCACCCTCTAAAAGATACTATAGATGAAATTCGTGAAATTTTTGTAACATTAGGATTTTCTGAAATTCTTGGTAATATGACTCAGTCCAGCTTTTGGAATTTTGATGCTTTGTTTACTCCACAAGATCATCCAGCAAGAGAATTACAAGATACATTTTATCTGGATAAAATAAATGCTAAAAAAATTGGAACGCCAGATCAAATCAGAAAAGTTTCTGAATCACACAAAAAAAATTGGCGATATCAATGGGATATTAATGAAGCAAGAAAAATGGTTCTGAGAACTCACACTACTTGTGTAACAATCAAGCATCTTGCTGAAAATAAACCTGATGAGGCACGTTTTTTCTCTTTAGGACGTGTGTTCCGAAATGAAAAGGTCAGTTACAAACATCTTGTCGAATTTAATCAAATAGAAGGGGTTGTTATTGGAAAAGACGCATCTTTAAGAAATTTAATGGGAATACAACGAGAGTTTTACAAACGAATTGGTATTACTAAAATAAAATTTTGGCCAACCTTTTTCCCATACACTGAACCCTCTCTTCAAACAATGGTATACAATGAAAAATTAGGTAAATGGATTGAATTATTTGGAATGGGAATTTTTAGACCTGAAGTAACTAAACCATTAGGAATTACTAAACCTGTTTTAGCTTGGGGTGGTGGTATTGAAAGAATTGCTATGTTAAAATATGATTTAGATGATGTTAGAGAATTTTACAATAATAATCTTGGTTGGTTAAGGAGTACGACAAAATGCCAGTAGTAGAATTATCTTATTCACGACTTCAAAAATTAGTTGGTAAAGTTTCAAAAAAACAAATTGCTGATTCTCTACCTTTTCTTGGATTAGATATAGAATCAGAAAATAAAGATCTAGTTAGAATTGAATATAGTCCAAATAGACCTGATTATTCAACAGATTTTGGAATTGCACTAGGACTGCAAGGATTACTTGGAATCAAAACTGGTATGGTGAAACTAAATGTAAAAAAATCTACAAAATATCCAATCCGTGTAAAATCTAGTGTATCTAAAATTAGACCCTTTGTTACTGGTATTGTTGCAAAAAATGGAAAAATTGATGATACAACAATTAAACAACTAATGACCATGCAAGAAGATCTTCATTTTGGAATAGGTAGAAAAAGAAAAAAATCCTCAATTGGCATACATGATTTAGACAAAATTTTATTTCCTTTAGTTTACACAACTACTGACAGAAATTATAAGTTCATTCCACTAAATTCTGATAAGGAAATCACAATAACTGAAATACTTTCTAATACATCTGTTGGAAAAGATTATGGATCATTACTTGGACAATCCTCTCAAGTCCCTCTAATTTTAGATAAAAATCAAAAAACTGTATCTTTTCCTCCAATTATCAATGCTGCAGTCACAACGGTTACTACAAAAACAAAGAATCTCTTTGTTGAGGTAACTGGAATCAATAAAGAGGATGCAGAAGATATGCTTTCAGTAGTGGCAACCATTTTACAAAGTGCAGGATTTTCCTTGGAATCTGTAAAAATATCTGGTCCCAAAAATTCTACTCCGAAATTAGAACAAAAGAAAATCAAAGTCACTTCTTTATTGATTAATCAGATTCTTGGTTTGAATTTAACAACATCAAAAATTATTTCGTCATTGAAAAAATCTCGATTAGATGCATCATCAAAAGGAGTTAACATTACTTGTACTATTCCTGCATACCGCTTTGACATTTTTGGTCCTATGGATTTGGTAGAAGAAGTAGCTTTGGGGTATGGCATTCAAAATCTAGAACCTACAATCTCTCCATCACAAACTATGGGAAAAATAAATCCAGTATCAATCCAACTTAAATCGTTAGATCAAACTATGATTGGACTAGGATTTCTTGAAGCCTTGAATTCCAGTTTGAGTAGTAAACGTGTGTTATATGAAATGACAAATAGAGATTATTCAAAAATTATTTCTGTACTTGATTCAAAAAGTCAGGAGCATACTATACTCCGGGACTCTATTCTTCCTGGATTATTAGAAAATCTTTCAAGAAACATACATGAAACTTATCCTCAAAAAATGTTTGAAACTGGTACTATTTTTACTATTGATAATCCTATAACTGAGAAAATCAATTTTTCAGGAATTAGTGCTCATAAAGATGCAAACTTTACTGAAATTAAATCCATATTACAATCTGCATTAAAAATTGGATTTGGAATTGAAATTGAAACTAAAACTATTACAAACCCTACTTTTGAAGACGGTCATTGTGCATCAGTCGTTATTGATAATACACAAATTGGAATTATTGGAAAAATTAATTCAAAAATTATTGAAAATTATAAGATTCGTGTACCTGTTGTAGGATTTGAAATATCTTTATCTGATTCAATCCTAAAAAATCAAAATTAATTTATTCATATTCCTATTATTCATAAATAATTCCTCAATGGTTTTTAGTAGGAGTAGTTCTATGATTATCGCCCAAGAGCAGGCATGCAGACGGATTAGGATGAGTCGATCGTAATGATACCAGTGATTTCTAATTCACCCAGGTGTGCTACATTATGGGCAACCCCGGTTTCAGAACGCGAGGAGGCGTATGGCTATGTACCAATGATTTTGTGCGAGTCAGAACCGGGGAACATTATTTTTTAAAAAGATAAAACAACCATTGACTCAAACAAATTACATGGTAAACTATTGGTTGGCGAAACAAGAACCTAGCGGTCCTAGAGGATATAATTTTGAACAATTAAAGAAAGAAAAAACTACTATGTGGGATGGAGTTCATAACAATCTTGCATTAAAACATATGAGAGAAATGAAATCTGGTGATCTAGTTTTATTTTACCATACAGGTGATGAGAGACAAGCTGTTGGAATTATGCAAATTACATCAAAACCTTACCCTAACCCAAAAGAGGATAATGAACGTTTTATTGTAGTTGATGTAAAATATAAAAAAACATTGAAACGTCCTGTTACTCTTGATGAAATGAAAAAAGATAAAAAATTCAAAGACTGGGAATTAATTAGAATTTCTAGATTGTCAGTAATGCCTGTTCCAAAGCCACATTGGGATGCTATCTTAAATATTTCTGAAAAGTAACTGTAATCGGTTTATTGATATAGTCGATTTGTTTAATGAAAATATGGCAACAGCTTATGTTTTAATAAACTGTGAACTAGGCTCTGAGGAAGCTATTATTCAGCAACTCAAAGGCTTAGAAGGTGTAAAAGAAGTTCATGGAACTTTTGGTGCATATGATATTTTGGCCAAAATTGAATCTGATACTGTAGAAAAACTAAGAGAAACAATTACTTGGAAGATCAGAAAAATTGAAAAGATTCGTTCAACTCTTACCCTCATGGGTATTGAAGGCCAAACATAAACACCTTTTTTTCTTATTATGATTTTACATTTTATTTTTGTAATAAAAGAAGAAGATCGTGAAAAACGAAAATTCGAATTTGAGTATATTAAAAAAATGGGACAATTTTACAAATTATGGATTAAAGAAAAATTTGGTATTGAGTATGAAATTCAATGCGATGAATTGATTACAAAACCAACAAGTATTCTTCAAAGATTAGATACTCATACATTTGTTAGAGATCATGATCAAAGGGGAAAAGACATCTATCACTTTTATCTCACTCATTTTAAACCACTGTGGACTGATTGCACTTGTGATGGATATCATGCCGAAAATTTTGGATTAGTGTTTTGGCAACCGCCAAAACAAGCTAATGATACTTTGTTTCTTGCAGAAAAAAACTGTACAACTGTATCTCATATTTTATTACATGAGTTTTTACGAAAACGTGGACACAAAAAGTTCATACAAGTTGTTCATGATATTTGGACAAAACACCTCTTTGAACAGTTAGAATTTGAACAATATGGGGAGGATTTTAAAAAAACAAATGCAAAACCTATGTTTTTAACAATTGATACTTCACAAGTAAATTTGTAAAAATTAACACTTTGTAACTGAATATATGTTGTTTTCAAAGTTTGCTGTTTTAAAGTCTAATTTATTTTCAGGATCATTTGTTCTTGATTTACTCAAATTCTCAAGTTCAACTAATGCATCTCCTCTAAATCCTACTGAAGAACCATAAATTGCATCAGCTAGCATTGTTCCATGATCTCCTTTTTTAATATCATCTACCATTTCATAAAACCTAATTGTCTCTTTTTTGTTTACTGGGTTTCCAGTTGCTTTGTTGTATGCTACTGAAATATACATTCCATTATTTTTTACTGCAACAGGAATTTTGTGATTTTTACCAGATTCGCCTGGAATTGTTTCGTTAACTAGAACTTCACATTTGTGATACATACTTGACACATATGCATAGAATCTATATTGTGCATATTTTCCTGCATCATCTTCTTCACAACCTACAAAGACTTTGTGTAGTAATTCTAATGCATCATCATTCATGCTTTGTAATCTATCATCTATTCTACCTCTTTCAAGAAGATCTGATTTACACTCTTTAGCAATTAAAACTAGAATGAAATCTGGTAAATTATAATTCTTCAAAGCTGCAACAAAGGCTCCAGCTTGCGACATTCCAAATTTTGGAAAACCTTTATTGACCATTTTTGAAAATCACCTCAAAAAACATACTACTCCCCAACAATGTAATAAAACATGCTTTTGGCTTATAATTGTTAAGGATTTTGTATGCCTATTTTGCTATTTTTTCTAAATTTTAAATTGTAAATAATAAATTCAGGAGAAATTCAGTGTTCTCTATGGAGATTGATACTACCCCTGAATTAGTTTCAAATGTTTATTCAAAAATTAAAGAGAATATTATAAAATATAGAAACGTAGTTGAAAGACCACTAACTCTTACTGAGAAAATTTTGTCTGGTCATCTTTATGAAATTCCTGATAAAACTCTTAATGGCGGAAAAGATTATGTTTTTCTTAAACCTGATAGAGTTGCACTACAAGATGTAACCGGTCAAATGGTAATGCTTCAATTTATGCAAGCTGGATTAAAACAATCTGCATTGCCAACAACTGTACATTGTGATCATCTGATTAGAGCTGAAGTTCAAGGTGATGTTGACATGAAAGTTTCTCTTGATGAAAACAGTGAGGTTTTCAAATTTTTACAATCTGCATCTGCAAAACATGGATGTGGTTTTTGGAAACCTGGTGCTGGAATCATTCATCAGGTAGTTCTTGAAAATTATGCATTTCCAGGAGGTTTGATGATTGGTACTGATTCTCATACTCCAAATGCTGGTGGTTTAGGAATGATTGCAGTTGGTGTAGGTGGATTAGATGCAGCTGAAACTATGGCTGGACTTCCTTGGGAATTACTTTATCCCAAAAAAATTGGTGTTAAATTAACTGGAGAACTTAATGGATGGACAGCACCTAAAGATATCATACTAAAAGTTGCAGAAGAATTAACAGTCTCTGGTGGAACCAATTCTATTGTTGAATATTTTGGTCCTGGTACAAAATCTATCAGTTGTACTGGTAAAGCAACTATTACCAATATGGGCGCAGAAATTGGTGCAACTTGTTCTATATTTCCATATGATGAGAGAATGGAGACTTATCTAAAATATACAAACAGAGAAAAAATTGCTGAATTAGCAAATCAAAATAAAGAATTACTTGTAGCAGATTCTGAAGTTGAATCAAATCCGGAAATCTTTTTTGATAAAGTTATTGAAATCAATCTCTCTACTTTAGAGCCACATATTGTTGGACCTCATACTCCTGATTTAGCTAGAGCAATTTCCAAATTAGGTGAAGATGTAAAATCAAATGATTATGTTGATCCAATATCTGTTGCATTGATTGGAAGTTGTACAAATTCATCTTATGAAGACATGTCTAGAGTTGCAAGTATTGCTCAACAAGCAAAAGAAAAAGGAATCAAATCTAAAATTCCTTTGTTAATTACTCCAGGTTCTGAACAAATTCGTGGAACAATAGAAAGAGATGGTCAAATGGACTCTCTAAAAGACATTGGTGCAACTGTTCTCGCAAATGCATGTGGACCTTGTATAGGTCAATGGAATAGACCTGAATTACAAAATGACGAGAAAAATACAATCGTTACCACATTTAATAGAAATTTCCCAGGAAGAAATGATGGTCATCGATCTACATTGAATTTTATTGGTAGTCCTGAAATGATTATCGCATTAGCATTAGGAGGCAGATTGTCCTTTAATCCATTAAAAGATGAACTTATTGCTTCGGATGGTACAAAATTTAAACTACAACCACCAAAACCTGCACCTGAAGTTCCTGAGAATGGATTTATGATTCCTGAAGGAATTTACATTGCACCTCCAGAAAATTCAAGCGATGTTGAAGTGATAGTTGATCCTAATAGTAAAAGGCTACAACTTTTAGAACCATTTTCAAAATGGGATGGAAATGATTTTGTTGATTTACCAATTCTAGTTAAAGCTAAAGGAAAATGTACCACTGATCATATCTCTCCTGCTGGAGCATGGTTGTCACTTAGAGGTCACTTAGATAATTTGAGTGATAACATGCTTTTAGGAGCAGTTAATTCATTTAATGATGAAGTAGGAAAAGGAAAGAACATACTCAATAATCAAGTTGAAGGATTATCCCATATTGCCAGACAGTATAAAGAAAAACAGATGAGATGGATTATTGTAGGCGATAATAATTATGGTGAAGGTAGCAGCAGAGAACACGCTGCAATGTCTCCTCGATATTTAGGATGTGCAGCAGTAATAACTAAAAGTCTTGCTAGAATTCACGAAACTAATTTGAAAAAACAAGGAATTCTGGCACTTACTTTTAACAATCCAGATGATTATGAAAAAATTTTAGAAGATGATAAAATGAGTCTTTTGGAATTAAATGAGTTGGAGCCCAATAAACAAGTAAAATGTGTAATAACCCATAAGGATGGAAGTCAAGATGATATTTTACTTAATCACTCATACAATAAAGCTCAGATTGAGTGGTTTAAAGCTGGTTCTGCGCTTAATGTTTTAAGAAATAGATAGTCAAATTTTCGTTGTCAAATTAATCTAATTAGTAAGTGGGCTCGGACGGATTTGAACCGACGACCGATGGTTTTGGAGACCATCGTCCTACCTGGCTAGACTACGAACCCACAAGATTCGAAATATTCTGCTTAAATTTTAAGTTACTTTTAATCAAGATTTATTTGAGATTGATACGAATTTGTATTTGTTCATAAATCATGGTAAAACCAATCTACTTGGCGTTAGGCGCAATTCCTGTAATTGTAGCACTTTTAATTTCGGTTCCACTATTAACAAGAAATGAAATTCCAATGTCTGCAGCAAATTCTGTTGATAAAATTGAAATTGAATATACAAAACACCAGTTAAAGAAAATTTCTTATGGTGTTACAGAAAGAACTGGATCTCAAAAAACTGAAATTCTTTTCATAAAAAATGATGGCGATATTAAATATTCTGTAACTGAACAAGGCTATCTTCAACCTGATATTCGCTCAAAACTAGATCACAAAAAACTAGAAAAATTAAAGGCTTTAATTAAAGAAACTGGTTTTATTGCTATTCCTTCTGAGTCTTTCTCCATTCTAGAAAATGCAACTGATTATCAGAAATCAAATGTAAAAATTACTCTTAATGGTAGAGTAAATCAAATTCACTGGCCTGCACAAAATGCTACTTCAGATTTTATTCCTCCAATTATTACAATGGTAGAAACTGAACTTGATAAGATTATTTCTGAAATAAGTGAATAGGTACAAATAGTCATTAGTGAAAATTAGAATATGCTTCCATTATCTGGTGAACGATTAGATGCTAAAGGAATCATTTCTGATTCGATAAACTCTATTGATACTTTACGTGGTTCATCTACTGTTAAACGAGGCTTTGCCCATATGCTAAAAAATGGAGTTGTTATGGATGTAACAACTGTAGAACAAGCTCAAATTGCTGAAGAGGCTGGTGCAGTCTCTGTAATGGTTTTAGATAAACTTCCATCTGAAGTACGAAAAGCTGGTGGAGTTGCCCGTACTGCTAGTATTAGAATTATTGAAGATATAATGGATAATGTTACTATCCCCGTGATGGCTAAATGTAGAATTGGACATGTCAATGAAGCCCTTGTTCTTCAAGAAACTGATGTTGACATGATAGATGAATCTGAAGTTCTTACACCAGCTGATGAATTTCATCATATTTGGAAATGGGATTTTACAACACCTGTTGTAAATGGTGCTAGATCTCTTGCTGAAGCTTTAAGAAGAATTGAAGAAGGTGCATCGATGATCCGAACAAAAGGTGAACCAGGAACAGGAAATGTTGCAGAAGCAGTAACTCACATAAAAAAACTAAATGATGAATTAAGAACAATAAAAGCAATTTATGATTCTGGTGATAATCAAGATTTAGTTAGAATTGCACGCGAATTCAAAGTATCTTATGATATTGTTAACCAAACTGCAAAACTTGGAAGACTACCTGTTGTAAATTTTGCAGCTGGTGGAATTGCAACACCTGCAGATGCTGCATATCTAATGTCTCTTGGATGTGATGGAATTTTTGTAGGTTCTGGAATCTTTAATGCAGATGATGCAAAAGAAAGAGCAAGAGCAATAGTTTTAGCTACAACTTTTTGGGATGAAATTGACAAAGTAAAAGAAGCACAAAAAATGATTGATGAAAGACAATCGATGATAGGTTTGGATGTGAAAACACTAGAATTACGTATGCAAGATCGTGGAGGCTCATCATGAGCCTCAATGTTGGTGTTTTATCAATTCAAGGAGATGTTCAAGAAAATCTTCTATCTGCTAAAACTGCACTAAATGAATTAGGTTTAGATGGTAAAGTTAGTGATGTTAAAACTCCTGAGGAGATATCTCAGTTAGATGGTTTGATAATTCCCGGCGGTGAAAGTACTACTATAGGACAACTTTCCTTTGTAAATGGATCACTTAAAGTTCTAAAGGAAAAAATTGAAAATGGAATGCCAGTACTAGGAATTTGTGCTGGGATGATTATGCTATCTAATACTGCAAGTGATCGAGTTATGGGTAAAACTGATCAACCTCTTTTGAACATTCTTGATATTAAACTAGAGAGAAATTCATTTGGCAGACAAAAAGAATCCTTTGAATCTGATATTTCTTTAGATCCTATTGATATTCCAAAATTCAATGGAGTGTTTATCCGAGCACCATCTGTATCTGATGTCGGTTCTGATGTTGAAGTATTATCAAAATTCAATGATCGTATTGTTGCAATAAAAAAGGGCAATGTGATTGGAACTGCATTTCATCCTGAATTGACTACCGACACATCAGTTCACAAATATTTCATCAATCTTGTAAAATCTTTTAAAAATTAACTCAAAATGATGATTCGTAAGCAATTCTTTTTAATCATTATCTAATCGAGCTAATAAAATGGACAAAAAATTTGTGTTATTTGGAATTTTGACCGCAATATTGTTAGGTGGTATTTCTGGTCAGTTTTCAATTGACGAATCATTTGCCGATGATAATCTTTCTGTAAGTAGAGAAGATTCTGATGCATATCAAAAACAAATTGCATCCGAAGAAGAAAAACAAAAAGCTGAAGAACGACAACAAAAGCTAGATGCAAAAGAACAAGATAGAAAACAAAAAGCTGAAGAACGACAACAAAAGCTAGATTCTGATAGGAAAAAACTTGAGGAAAGATTATCTAAAAAAATAAACAAATATGAAGAGAAATTAAAAGAGATTAAAGAAAAATATCAAAATAGGATTGAATCTGAATTTTCAGGAGATGTAGAAAATCTTTCAAATGATGTTTCAAAATTAAAAGATAAATTTGCTAAAAAATCAGAAGATATTCGTAAAAAACTAGAGACAAAACAACAAACATTAGATTCTCGAACTCAAAAAATTCTTGAAAAAATTAACAATGGTAATTATTTAGGTGATAAAATTGGAACTTCTACCATAATTGAAACTTATAGTTTAGTGTTTGATTCTGTTAATGCTACTGGAATTCATGATAAAACGCAATTATCTTCTCTTGAAGGTTTTATGAATTTCAATACGTTTGACAAGAGTAAATCAAATCTAAAATTGGAATTACAAGATTGTAAAATTTCTGTGGATGGTATTCCTTACAATTGTGGATTTGGAAAAGCTCGAACAACCTCTTCGGGAAATTCTGAAACAAAAGATTCACTTGTAATTCTTGCATTCCTTGAAGATGATGTTCTTGAAGAGGTTCACTCTACGCTTAAAATTTCATTAAATGCCGATTTTCCTATAGGTGATATTGATGGCACAAGCCAAGTTTCAATTTTAGGACCTCAAAGTAAAATCTCCGGTATGTGGCTTTTAGAAGGAACTGGAACTTTGACTAGAACAGCATCATTAACCGATGATTCAACGGATGCTACCAATAATAATGAAATTACTGTTGAGTTGGAAGAAGACATTGGTGTAAGTGGGAATTAATATTGCTCATGAAAAATTTATTTTTCTCATTAGGATTTATTTTTTCCATTTTTTTAATTTCTTCATCCCCGTTATCTTTTGGTGATGTAGGTTCTGTTTCTGTTGAATCATTTGATGTTGATTATAATATTGAAAATGGGATTCTTGATTCGATTTTCTTAGATCCTGATTTTATTGAATTAATCATTACAATGGATACTGCATCTGATGGAACTATTGAACTCACAATACCGAGAAATTTGTTAGATGCAAAATTTGATACATTCGATGATGTTTTCTTTATCTTAGTTGATGGTTTTGAAACAGATTATGTAGAAATTAATTCCAATTCTGAGTCTAGAACACTTGTAATTCCTTTCTTTTCTGGCGATTCAGTAATTGATATTATAGGAACTGATGCATTAATTCCATTTTCAACAGAATCTGAGATTCCCTCATGGATTAAGAATAATGCTGGTTGGTGGGCTGATGGACAAATAGATGATGTTGCATTCATTCAAGGAATACAATATTTGATTACTGAGAATATTATGTCTATTCCTCAAACAGAACCTGGAGAATCCTCTGGAAGTGGAATTCCCTCATGGATTAAGAATAATGCTGGTTGGTGGGCTGATGGACAAATAGATGATGTTGCATTCATTCAAGGAATACAATATTTGATTACTAATGGGATTTTAGAGGTCTAATAGGCTCAATCTAACAAATTATGCATAGATTTCAAATCTTTTTTGTATGGTTCAAGAATGGAAGGAATTTTAATTTTAATTGGATCTTTTAATGATAATCCTTGATCTTTTTTTTCATTCCAAACTTTAGAATTAAATTCAGTAATCTCTTTAGTGATATTACTTTGGTCTTCAAGATTTTCAGAATCAACTTGTTTTTCTTTATGGATGCTTTCTTCTGAATACAAAATCTTCCAAAGATGTTCAGTAATAAAAGGTGTAATTGGAGCTAAAAGTTTTAAAACTGTTGACAATGTTTTGTGAAGCGTAAATATTGCACCATTCCTTTCTTCATCAGTAAAATTAATTCCATAAGCTCTAGCTTTTACCATTTCAATATAATGTGCTGCAAACAAATTCCAAGTAAATTCCCTAATTGCAATTGCAGGAATAAAAAAGTTGTATTCGTCATATCCTTTTTTGCATTCTTTTACTAAATTATCTAATTCCGATAAAATCCATTTATCTGATACTGTGAGATTTCCTGACTCAATTACGGGAAAACTCGACAAAAATCTTGAAACATTCCATAATTTACTAAGAAATTTTTTACTTGATTCAATTTTTTGCTCACTACATCTAAAATCATAACCGTGATTAATTTCACTTGCACTCCAGAATCTAAAAGTATCAGCTCCTAATTTTTCAATAACTGGTAATGGATCTATTGCGTTTCCTTTACTCTTACTCATCTTCATTCCTTTTTCATCTAAACCATATCCCATAATCCATGCTTCAGACCATGGTTTTTCTCCAGTTAATTGCTCACATCTTAGTAGAGTGTAGTATAACCATGTTCTAACAATATCTTTTGCTTGAGGTCTAATCGAAGCTGGATATACTTTTTTAAAAAATTCTTCATCTCTGTTAAATTTGCTAATGAAGAGTGGGGATACACTTGAATCCATCCATGTATCAAAGGTTCGTTCCTCACCAACAAATTCAGTAGAATTACATTTTGAACAATTACTGATTGGACATTTTTCATTCCAAGGTCTATAGTATTTTCCAGGCTCAGGAACATGAGGTTCTGAGCAGTTTTTACAGTACCAAATTGGGATTTCAGTACCATAATATCTTCTTCTTGAAATTGGCCAATCGATATTGATAGATTCTAACCAATTCATCAAAATCTGTTTATGCATTGATGGATGAAATGTAATTTCTTGTCCTAATTTTTTGATTTTTTCAATTGCATCTTTTTGTTTTAGATAATATTCTTCCATTGGAATAATTTCAATAGGGATTTTACTTCTCTCTGAAATCGGTGTTCTGTGATTAATATCTTCAATTTTTTCTAAAAATCCATTTGTTTCTAAATCTTCAATGACTTTTGTTCTTGCTTGTTTTGGTTTTAATCCAGCATATTCTCCTGCAACCTCAGTCATTCTTCCATCTAATCCAATTGCAACAATCTCTTCTAGTTCTAATTCTCTAAATAATGCTACATCGTTTTGATCACCGTAACTACATACCATAACAGCTCCTGAACCAAATTCTTCTTTTGCAGAATGATGCGTTCTTAATTCTACTTCAACATTAGTTATTGGAACAATTATTTTTTTTCCAATATATTTTGTATATCTCTCATCTTCGGGATTGACAATAATGGTTCTACATGCACAAAGTAATTCTGGTCTTGTACTTGCAATAATTATTTCTTGATCTGTATCTTTGATTTTAAATTTCATGTAAACTAATTTTGTGGGCAAGTCTTCGTATGTAATCTCTGCATCAGCAATAGTTGTACCTGAAACCCAATCATAGTTGTTTGGTCTATTTGCCAGATAGACTTGTCCTTTTTTCCATAACTCGATGAATGTGGATTGTGTAAGACTTCTGTATTCTTCTGAGTCTGTTCTATAGTAATTTGCAAAATCACCACTAATTCCCAAACTTTTCATTATGAGAATCATCTCAGCTTCCAAATCATCTAGGGCATCTCTGCAGAGATTTAGAAATTCACCTCTTTCTGTTTCTCTCATTCTGATATTGTGTTTTTTTTCAGTGTACAGTTCAACTGGTAATCCATTCCTGTCTATCCCTATTGGAAAATACACATTTTTCCCACTCATTCTTGCAGTTCGTGCAATCATGTCTATTTGTGAATAATGAGCAGCTGCTCCAATATGCCATGGCCTACCAGATGGATATGGAGGTGGGGTGTCTATTGTATAATTATCCTCTTGTGGAGTAAAATCATAAATCTTTTCGTCATCCCATTGTTTTAGAATTTCTTTCTCTAATTCTGGATTCCATGCTTTTTCTGAAATTTTAGGTTCCATTTCTTAACTATCTTGAAATATTTGAAATAATATGTGAACCCTTGTTGTAGCCTTCATAGATGTATACTCCAACTGCTTCTACATTTGATGGCATTTTTGGTGCTAATAATTTTATAATTTCACTTGAAAGATTCTCTACTGTCGCTTCCCCTTCTAAAAGATAAGTTGTATTTTTTGGAACTTGTAATTCAAACATACCTTTAGGACCTTCAAAGTTAATTTGAAAATGTGAATTATCTTCTTGTTTAAGATATTTTCTATTAATGAAAAATTTATGATCAAATACGTTTACAACTTCTTTGATAATTTTTTTAGCTTCTCCAAAATCCAATAGCAAATTATCTTTCATTTGTCCTACAAGCTCTACCATTACAGAAGATGTATGTCCATGTAATATGGAGCATTTTTCAACCAAAGGTAGTATATGTGCATAATCAAATGAGAATGATGCATCTTCTAAAAATATTGAACCTGTTTGTGGTGTTTTATCATAAAATACAATATCTTGTAATTCTTTAATTTGTGCAACATATTTTGCATGCCCTATTGCCATTACTTTGTCTTGAGGAAAATCTTCTTTGATTTGTTTATATTTTTCAATATCTTCATCATTATCGATAACTTCGATTAACCCTTTTGATGTTTTAAAATCAACACTTACTTCACTTCCGTTTTTCAATGTGATTTTGTGATTGTATTGATATTCTTGTTCAAGAAATGTCAGCATTTGTGCTACAGTCAATTCTGTTCTTGTTTTGAGTAAATTCCCCTTTTTGTCAATATATCTAAAATCTGAATCTAGAATTGTTGGACTTGTTGCCATTTGAAGTCATCTCACTTTGGATATAATATAAATTCTGTAATGAATATGCCTAATTTTTTATTTACAATTATACTAGAGAATTTAGAATTTTGGCAAGATTAACATCATTTTTTGTAATACCTCCAGCGTCATGAGTTGTCAGTTCTACTGTGATTCTATTGTATACGTTAAACCACTCTGGATGATGATTCATTTTTTCAATCTCCATAGCGGCTCTAGTCATAAAGCCAAAAGCCTGGTTAAAACTTTCAAATTGAAATTCTTTGTGTAGTTTTTCATTCACAACACTCCATCCTGCTAAATTCTTTAGTTCTTCGTCTATATCTGCATCAGATAATCTCATCATATTCATTAAGAATTAATGTTAAATTAAAAGATTGATTAATTACATTTCTATGGGATTTCTGTCGTGAATAATTATGGATGAGTCAAACAAAAAACTACTTGAAAATATTAAAAATTCTATTTCAGATACTGTTCAGGAAAAGAAAATTGGTATTGCTTTTTCTGGAGGTGTAGATAGTACGTTAATTTCAAAAATTTGCTCAGACATGAATTTTGATATTACTTTGCTTACTATTGGATTTCCTGATTCACATGATATTTTATTTGCAAAACAAGTCAATGAATATCTAAAGTATCCTCACCATGTATTGGAGATTGATTCGAAGACTTTTCCTACAATTTCCTCAAAAATTAATCACAAAATCCAAACTGAAAATTTATCATGGAATGAAAACTGTATTGCATTTTATTATGTTTCTAGACTTGCAAGCAACTTAGAACTTGATACAGTAATTACGGCAAATGGGATTGATGAATTATTTTGTGGTTATAATGCCTACAGAGAAGCATTTTCTGGAGGTGAGTCTCAAATTATTGAAGTTATGAAATCTAAATTAG
Source organism: Candidatus Nitrosopumilus sp. bin_68KS (assembly GCF_054095825.1). Lineage (NCBI taxonomy): Archaea > Thermoproteati > Nitrososphaerota > Nitrososphaeria > Nitrosopumilales > Nitrosopumilaceae > Nitrosopumilus > Candidatus Nitrosopumilus sp. bin_68KS. The sequence goes on along the minus strand of NZ_JBSWSP010000010.1, from coordinate 79,995 downwards.
ATAATGAATTGAAAATGATGAATGCAGTTAATCTTATTGCATCAGAATTTGGAGTCAAAATTCTACAACCGCTTTTATCTGAAAAATTCATTGAATATGCAAAAACTATTCCAATATCTGAAAAAATTCATGATTCTGAAGATTTGTATCGTAAACACATTATACGTAAATTAGCTAGTGATATTGCTGTCCCAGAACTTTCATGTACAAAAAGAAAAAAAGCATTACAATATGGTTCTAAAATTCACAAGGCTTTACTAAAAACTAGATAAATTTTTTTACTGTATCTTGAACAGATTTTTGTACATTTTTTATTATTGCAGGTGATGCACCAAGGTGTTTTTCTGGTGAAAATATGGAATCAATTTCTTTATCTGTTAATTTTGAAGTAAATGCTGTGTCCTTTTTGATTGCATCTATGTAGAACATTCCTTTATCATTTGCCTCAAATGCTACTCTTTGAACATCTTTGTATGCTACAAATCTTGGTATGCCTTTTTTGATTAGTGCCTCCAACACAAACTCTGCAAAGATTTGTCCTTTTGTAATGTATAGGTTGTCTACAATTCTTTTCTCATTTACCATCAAGTTTGAAACAATTCTAGTCATAGTTTCAAGCATTTCATCTACCAAAATTGATACTGTTGGAATCACAAATCTCTCATTGGCTGAATTTGAAAGATCTCGTTCATGCCATAATGGAATATTCTCAAATGCAACTGCTACTTGACTTCTTACTAATTTAGATAATGATGATACTCGTTCGCTTTTAATTGGATTTCTTTTTACTGGAACTGCACTACTGCCCATCTGTCCTTTTTTGAACTGCTCAGCAACTTCTCCAATTTCTGTTCGTTGCAGATTTCTAATTTCTATCGCTATTTTCTCTAATGTGGATCCAATTAATGCTAATTCAAATACATATTCCGCATATCTCTCTCTTGGAACAATTTGAGTTGTAACTTCTGCTGGGAATAATTTTAATCTCTTAGCAGTTCTTTTTTGAACTTCAAGGGATTTTGCACCCATTAAAGAACCTGTACCTACAACTCCTAATGTTTTACAAATCAAAATTCTTTTCTTAATCTCTTCAATTCTTTCTACATGTTTTGCCATTTCAGCAGCCCAATTTGCAAACTTTAATCCAAATGAAATGATACTTGCATGTTGTCCATGAGTTCTTCCAACCGCTGGAATTTTCCCATATTTTACAGCTTTTTTTGCAAGTATTGATGCCATCTTTGCAACCTTTGGTTCAATAATTTGTAATGTGTCTCGCATTTGCATTGAATTACTTGTATCAACTAAATCATTACTTGTTAATCCATAATGTATCCACGGTCTTGCATTTTTAGAACATTTTTCACTTAGTGATTCTACTAAAGCTGCCGTATCGTGATCACTTTTAGCTTCCAACTGCTTGATTCTTTTTGCAGTAATTTTCCCAGACATTGCTGCTCTGTGAATTTCTTTACCTACACTTTTTGAGATTATTCCTATCTCGCTTTGGGATATTGCCGCAGCTCCTTCGATCTCTAATTGATAATCAACTTTCCTTTGCTCGCTAAAAATATCCATCATTTCTTTGGTACCATAACGACCACTATCAATAGGTAAAATTGCCAACATTCCTACTCTTTTTACACGGAAAATAAATCTACTTGTGAAATTTTAATTCACCCTATCTCGTAATTCATGACAATCACACAGACATCCTTTCTGACAATTCATTCTCTTGCAGTCAGAACAGACTTTTTTGTTCCAATATGGGGCAGTGTTCATGCTAATATCTCTGGGTTACCTTGAATGTACCTTTCTTTATCTGGAGAAGAATTTTGATCAAATACAATGTCCAAAAACCCATCAAGATATAGTATAAAATACTCACGTCAAGTTCTTCTGGAATTCCTTTTGGTTCTACAACTTCGGGTAGTTCAAATGGTGGCATGTAAGCAATTCCGAGAAAAATTGGTATTGCAATTAGAACAATAATTGGAATTACCATGACTTTTTAATTATATGGACTATAATTTGTGTAAATTCTTGCTACAGAATGAAAGTACATATCTCTCATATCCTCTTCTACACTAACTGCCAACAAGTTAACAATGTCTGTTGCAGTAATCATTCCAACTATTTTGTCATCATTTAGAACTGGAAGCTTCCTTACCCCACGTTCAAACATTAAATCAGCTGCATTTCTTATTGATTCATCTGAATTTATTGATAATAATGGAGATGACATTATTTGCTTAATTGGTGATGAAATTTCATATGCATGTGCTGCTACCTTAACAGCAAAATCTCTGTCTGTCACAATTCCTATCGCTGTATTGTTTTCCATGATGATCACTGCTCCAACTTTGGCATCTTCCATCATTTTTGCAGTTTCATTAATTGTCATTGATGCATCTACAGAAATAATTGATTTTGTCATTACATCTTCAATTGTAATAGATTTGGCATTTTTCAATTTACTTTACTATGTTAATTGTATATTTTACAGTCTGTTAGAATATCAAACTTGAAAATCATGCTAGATAATCTAAATCGGCTTTAAATTGAAATTTGATGAATTTTTAATATGGCTCTTAAAATAAAGAAAATCCTTGTTCCACTAGATGGTTCACCTAATTCATTTCGAGGTTTTGATATTGCCATCCAGTTGGCACGAGAATCACATTCAACAATTACTGGTCTATATGTTGTAGGAATTGTTAAACCTAGAACTAGTGATCCTATTACTCCTTTAGAGAAAATTTTATTGGAATATGCCCAAAAAATTATGAAAAAAGCAAAATTACTTGCAGCTAAAAAAGGAATTTTATTTTTTGATAAAATATCTTACGGTGATGATGGAAAAAGAATCGTTGAAGTGGCAGAAAAACAAAATTTTGATCTTATTGTAATTGGTTCTAGGGGAATGGGTGCTGCAAAAGAGCTATTTCTTGGTAGTACCTCTAACTATGTACTCCATAAATCAAAGAAACCTGTATTGATTGTCAAATAAAGAAAAAACATACGATTTCCTTGGATTCTAAACATCTATTCCTGTTGTTACCCATTCTAGTGCCCTGAGGACACCTTGATAATACTTCATTGCATCCATTGATTCAGTTTCTACTAGTCTTGTTTCTATTTCTTTTCTGTAATCTTCTATTTCTTTTTCAGTCTTCATGAATAACTAATCACAAATTAGTATATTCATTAATCTTTAGATAGCATATGTGGAATTCTATCCGATATTGAAATATTTTTTAACTTCTTGTTCTTTTTCGTACAGCTGCTATCTTTTTTGATGATCTGGCTTCTTTTGTTTTTGCATTTGATTTTGCTACTTTGCCTTCAGTTTTCATACTTTTTCCACTTCTTCTAGCAGCTCTAGATGCATCTGCTCTAATTTTCTGCTCTTCTTTTTGTTTTTCTATTTCCTTATCTGTTAACTTTTTTCTTACCATGTTTGATAAAACTATTTTATCATAGATAAATTAGATGATTAATTTCTTGTTTGGTAATATTCTACAAATTTATTTTTCTATTCTTCTGATGATTTAAATTGGATTGAAAGGAATTTTTACTATTACCAATGTCGTCTTCTAACCCAAAAAAAATCGGAGAAAATCAATATCAAATTGATGCAGATTCTAATCTTGGAATGAAAGTACCTGTGAGAATTTACGCTGATGAGCCATTATTACAAAAAATGCTATCTGATAGAACAATTATGCAAGCACGAAATGTTGCATCAATTCCGGGAATAGTTAGTCATAGTGTTGTTTTGCCTGATGGGCATGAGGGTTATGGTTTTCCAGTAGGTGGTGTTGCAGCAATGGATGCTGAAGAAGGAATGATTAGTCCAGGGGGTGTCGGATACGATATCAATTGTGGTGTGAGATTACTTCGTTCAAATTTAGATGAACAAACAGTTCGTTCCAAACTCAAAGAACTCGTCAATGATTTATTTAGCTCAATTCCTTCGGGAGTTGGTTCAAAGGGTGCTGTAAAACTTAGTCATTCAGAACTTGATGAGGTTTTAGTTAACGGTGTAAACTGGGCAATTGATCATGGATATGGTTCATCAAATGATTCCGATGTTTGTGAAGAAAACGGGCAAATTCAAAATGCTGATCCAAACAAAGTTTCTGATAAAGCAAGAAAGAGAGGCGCACCTCAACTTGGAAGTTTGGGTTCCGGAAATCATTTTCTAGAAGTACAAAAGGTTTCAGAAATTCATGATGAAGAAGCTGCAAACAGAATGGGGATTAAAGAAGGAACTATCACTGTTTTAATTCACTGTGGTTCCAGAGGTTTTGGTCATCAAGTATGTAGTGATTATCTTAGAGTTTCTGAACAAGCAATGCAAAAATATGATATTGATTTACCTGATAGAGAACTTGCATGTGTACCAAATAATTCTGAAGAAGGTGAATCTTATAGAAAAGCAATGTTTGCTGCATTAAATTTTGCATGGAGTAATAGACAAATGCTAACTCATTGGACTAGGAATTCTTTTGAACGTGTTTTTAATCAATCAGAATCTGATCTTGATATGAAATTAGTTTATGATGTTGCTCATAATATCGCTAAAGTAGAAAAACACAAAGTTGATGGTGTAGAAAGAAAACTGGTCGTTCATAGAAAAGGAGCTACTAGGGCATTTCCTGCAAATCGTGATGAAATTCCATTAAAATATCGTGATTTAGGTCAACCTGTTTTGGTTCCTGGTTCCATGGGAACTGCAAGCTGGATCTTACTTGGTAAGCCAAATTCAATGAATTTGAGTTTTGGCTCAACTGCTCATGGTGCGGGAAGGACAATGTCTAGATCTAAAGCTAGAAGAAATTATACTGAAAATGATGTAAAACAATCTCTTAATGATAAGGGGATCTTTATCAAGGCATTAACTCGGGATGGTGTTGTTGAAGAAACTCCTCAAGCATACAAAGATGTAGATGCTGTTGTTAATGTGTCTCATAATTTGGGAATAGCCACAAAAGTAGCAAAATTAGTGCCTATTGGTGTGATTAAAGGTTGAGCGAAGAAGATTCTGAACTTCAAAGATTAAAGGCAAAGCGACTAGCTGAAATGCAAAAAAACATTTCCACACGAAAAGAAATCAAAGAATCTACTGAATCACAAAAAGAGAAAATTCCTGAAAACCCCCGTGCTTCCGTTCTAAAGATTCTTGGATTTAGAGGATTAGAAGTTTTAGAAAATGCAGAATCACAGTTTCCAAATGAAACCAAAATGATCATATACAAATTATTTGAATTAATCAAAACTGGTGAAATTAATGAAACTCTTGATGGGGGAAAATTATTGTCTCTGTTTAGATCAGTTGGGATCAATGTTCGAATGAAAACTAAAATTAATGTTGAACAAGATGGAAAATTTGTATCATTAAGTGATAAACTTAGTATGGGTTCATCTGAAAATAGTGATGAAGAATGAGTATTGTGTTGGAAGTTGGAACAAAAAATTATGTTGATGATCTACTATCTATTAAAAAATCACTTTCACATATGGAAAGTCTTCTAGGATGTTATAGTGGATATAGTATCAGTGAACCATCGACAAAATTTGGATGGACTTTTTTTAAGTTATCCTTTAAACCTGAATTACAGGCTGGTATTGAAGAAAAGTTTTCAGACATGATAGAAAAATATCGTTGGAGTGATCAAACACAAAAATTTGTTAAATTTATCACAGATTATTTTCTTTCTAGAGGATGTAATGTTAAAATAAAATTGTCTGATTAGACTCTTCTTCCTCTTTTTCCACCTTTCTTTCTAGTGGTATCATGAGGAATAGGTGTAACATCATCAATTCTTCCAATCTTAAATCCACCTCTTGCCAAAGCTCTGATTGCAGCTTGTGCTCCAGGACCTGGAACTCTAGAACCAACTCCTCCTACTGCACGAACTCTGATGTGAAATCCTGTGAATCCTTTTGTTCTTGCAGATTCTACAACTGCATTTGCAGCTTTCATTGCAGCAAATGGTGATGATTCATATCTGTCAGCATTAACGTGGATTCCACCTGAACTGATTGATACAGTTTCTGCACCAGTAAGATCAGTCATATGGATAATTGTATTATTGTAACTGCTGTAAATGTGGGCAATTCCCCATTTGTCAGGCCCTTCTTTCTTTGCCTCAGGTTGAGCCTTGGTTTCTACTTTAGCCTCAGTTTCTACTTCTTCAACTGGTGTTTCTACCACTTCTTCTGAAACTTCTTCAACTTGGGCTTCAATTTCTGACAATGTCTACTCACACCTTAAAGGGTTTAAAAAACATTGATTTTCTAATTTTGCCTAAATTTGGTCACTTGAGTTCAAAATGCTGATTATTCATATACTATTTTAGACTAGATTCTTTTAATGACCTCCATTCTTTTGTTGGCAATTGGAATTGCAGTAGTTGTTGCTTTAGTGGGATCTGTTGCATTTCAATCTCTATCCTCTACCAACGCTGATGTTTTATCTCCGCTTGAAAAAAAATGTCAAGAAATTGCTAATGAAGGATATAGAATTCATTCACTTTATCCTGATTCAAATCCTGAAGATCTTCTAGAAGATGATATGAATAGACTGCTGTATCTTGATAATTTATGGATCAAAGACTGTGTTTCTGTACTTCCTGCAGATTCTGTTTTTAGTATTGTAAATAATGTGGAACGTAATTTTTCTTATGGTGAATAATCATCTAAAATGTTTCCATCCTGAGTCTCTTATTTTGATATAGTTTTCCTCCTCTTTAACGAACACGCCATTACCTGATTCTACTTGCCCTATTTCAATAATAGGCGTTTTAAGACGACTTGCATTTTTTTTAATTATTTCTTTATATTTTGGCGGTACTGTAAAAACAAATTCATACTCTTCCCCTCCATGAAAAACCATAGAAATCAAATCTAGTTTATGAGATTTTACATATTTCTCTACATCATTTCTAACAGGTATGTTGTTTATGACGAATTTCTTCTTACTTTGTTTAGACATTTCATTTAGAGTAGTAGATAATCCGTCACTAGAATCCATTGATGATGAAAAATATTTTTTATTTTTTAATCCAAAACTAACCTTTGGTTTAGGATTTGTAACTGATTTGATTGATTTTTCAACAAATTTCCCTTTCTCTTTTCGTTTCCCAAGAAGTAAATCTAATCCGATTTTTGTATAGCCAAATGGACCTGTTACAAATATGATGTCTCCTATTTTAGAATCTTTTCTTGTTACTATCTTCTTTGAATTGCCGAAAATACTTACGTTAAACACTATCTCTTTACCTGCATTAGTATCTCCACCTAAAATTGTAATTCCATACTCAGTAGCAGCTTTTTTGAATCCTTTTGCAATGGATATGATTTTTGAGTATGAAATATTTTTTGGTAGATTTACTGATATGATTCCAAATTCGGGTCTTATCCCTTTTGCAGCAAAGTCACTTACACAAGCAACAACACTTTTTCTTGCAGCATCTTCTAATCCCATTTTCTTCGGAATATCTGTACTTTCTACTAGTGTATCTGTTTTAACAATAATTTTGATCTTTCCTAAATCGAATGTCTCCACATCTTCAGAAACAAATTTTTTATTTCCAAATTCCTTTTGAAAAATTTTGATTATGGTAGATTCATCTAACTTTGTCATAACTTTGTTTCACTACTTCTAATGTATCCTTTGTAATTTTTTTACATTTTTCTATATTGTTTGATTCTGCTGAAACCCTTATGATGTCTTCAGTGTTTGACTTCCTAATCAAAACCCAGCTATTATCATCAATGATTCCTTTAATTCCGTCTTGTGAATCAACCTCTGAATATTCTTTTGAAAATTTATTTTTTACCTCTTCTATTACTTTGTCATGAAAATTAGAATCAACTTTAGTTTTCTCTCTTATTTGGAAAAAACTTTTCATATAATTTAAAATCTCATCAAATTTTGATGTTCCTAACATGGATGCAATTAACCCACTACTAAGAATACCTTCTCTACAATAATTAAACTCAGGCAAAATAAAACCCCCACTACTTCCTTCTCCACCTGCTTGAGCATTTGTTTGAAGCATAAGTTCTATTACGTTTGCTTCTCCTACCTTTGATCTTTTAATAGTGCCTCCTTTTTCTTTGATGTATTTTTCAATTGATATGCTTGTATCTGTGCTTAAGACAAATTTTTTGTAACCTAATTCCAAAGATTTTGCAACCCCTAATCCCAATGTTACATCTGGAGTTTGTTTTTCTCCTTTTCTTACCACTACTAAGCGATCTCCATCTAAATCAAATGCAAATCCAATTTCTTTTTTAATTGATGCCGTTTTTAATTCAGATAATTCATCCGATGTAGGATCTGGGCCTCTAGAACATTGTGAAAGATCTTCATTTAATACTTCTACCTGACATCCTGATTCCCTCAACAATTCTGGTGCAAATCCCTTTGCAGCTCCTCCACCAATATCTACTATTATGTTTGGATTATTTTGAATATCTCCTATGATTTTTTTTGCATCTTCGATGTATGTTGATGTAATATTGCTTTCAGAACCAATTTTTGATTTTATATTTTCTTGATGTTCAGTAATTTTAGGTAATTCTTGTTCATTAATTCCTCTACCTTCAATTATGAATTTCATCCCATTCCACTCTATTGGGTTATGTGATGAAGAAATTACTAATCCTGCCCCATATTTTCTAGCTTCTCTAAAAACTATAGGGGTTGGTACTGTTCCTAAATCAAATACATCTATACCATTTTTCATCAATTCTGCAATTGCGACATTTTTTATCATGTCTCCTGATGGTCTAGTGTCTTTACCGATTACACATTTTTTTGATTTGATTAAACTTGAAAAATTATTACAAAACTCTAATACGTCTTTTAGGTTGAGATCTTCTCCAAATACTCCTCTAACTCCTGAAATAGTTTTCTTCAATTAATCCAACTCGGAAAGGCTTTTTATTAACTCTGATGGATTTATCCAAAAGTGCCTTGGTAGCTCAGCCTGGTAGAGCGAACGCCTCGTAAGCGTTAGGTCGTGGGTTCGTACCCCATCCAGGGCTTTGATTTGTAAAAATTTTAAAATTATTTAGATTTTTTATTCATTGAAGGTTTCGATATCCATCTCTAATTCTTTTCCTAAACCTTCCCACCACTCTTTTGTTTGATCTGCCATACTCCCCTCACAAATTACCTTGAATAGTCCTTTATAGATCTGTCGGTTGAATGATGATTGATCATTTCATAACAATTTCTAAAATATCTTTACTCTTCTTTTTCCTCTTGCTTTCTTTTCATTTTTCTGTAAATAACTATCAGCAATGTACCTCCTGCACAACCCCAAAATAATTCTGATGTGCCATTTCTTATCCCATATGGTTCGAATAGACCAACAAATCCTAGAGTCATAATTGCTACAAGAACTAAACCTATCATCTCAAGTATTTTTGCCATGATTCTCTATTGTCATCATGTGATTTCAAAAAGATATATGGTTTTGTAAATAAGTCCATTTGTGGATAAATATCTTTTAATAATTTTGATCTTTATGGTTGTGACAATACCTATAGCATTTGTTGAACCCTCATCAGGTGAATTTAGAGATCCTCCACTAATTCCATTATTTTATGCTGCAATTGCAGGAATAATCATCATTTTAGTTTACAGCTCATACAAAGAAAAGAAAGAACGACAAAAAGCTAATGCTAAAAGAAGATCTAGAAAATAGATTTTAAAGTTCTAATCCAAATGATTCTGCAATACTAGAAAAGTTTGCATAAGATTCCAAATATTGTCTTCCTTTTGGTGTAATTACAAAAGTGTTCTTTCCATCAAATTCAATTTTGTTGATTAGTCCTGCACCTGTTAAATTCTGCAAGAATTTTGATAGTCTTGAATGTGATAAATTAGCCTTTGTTAGAAGTGAAGTTGTTTTGATACCTTCCTGTCCAGACTGTTCAGTAGCAGTAAGCAAGTCTGCAACTATCTGCATACTAGTTCTATAGGAAACCATATGTATGATAATTTCAAACTCAGATATAAGGGTATTACCATTCATTCAGATCAGATAAATATGCTCTAGGCTGATCTGTCTGCATTGCCTACTCCATCTTCAATTCCTTGGTTTGATGACTTTGTAGGCGTTGCCTATAGATATTACGATCTCAGAATGAATGTAGTTCCATTGTTTACTGATCAAAAAGAATCAGCTGGTATTTGGCATGATACTATTCATTGGTGGGTAGATCCGTCTATCAAAATAAGATTTGTAGAGATTGATGATAGTTATTGGTTCATCATGGGTTCGGACTCGCAAAAACCTGACACCAACTTGTCATTTTTCAAAGTATTGCCAAAATCTGAAAATTATGAACGATTTAAGAAAGGACATGGTGGAGAAGCATATGTAAGATTGGGAGTATATACCAAAAAATCACTTAATGATGTAAAAAAAGATGCTTTGTGTGATTGCACTCATGAAGCACAAGATCATGATGAGAATGATAATGATGTATGTCTCTTTAATAGTTGTAGTTGCAAACGATTCTCTAGTTTTCAAATAAATTTATTGAAAAGAAAAAAAACTACTACTGACATAAAATTTTTACAAGAAAAAGACGTAAAAGATGATCCGTTTACATGGAATTGTCTCAATGCTAACAAGTATTCAAAATCAGAAAAAATCTAGTCCAAATGTTTGTTTACTCTTACATGTTCTCCTGGATAATGTTCATTGATTTTTTTTGAATAGCAATCTCCACAAATTGAACCTTCTATTCCCCATTCATCCATTGGATTGTAATGAAGTTGGATTTTTTCACTACAAATAGCACATTTTTCTTTTGAAACCAAACTGCTTTTGGTCTTTTTAATCAATATAAAAAACATTCTCGTAGAAAATCAAAATCATAATAATTATGTTAAATATCACTGGGTTTTACTAAATTTAGGCAAGATAGTCTGACCAATGTAAACCTCCTGCAAGATTTTTACTTGGTTGGACTTCTGCCTTTAAAATTAAAATAAACTACTTGCCAGTTTTTTTAAGGATACAATTTCCTCATCTTCCTGTCTGATTTTTTTATCGATTACACGTAGCATTGTATCATTCCAAACATGCTGAGAGAAGAAATTGTGCTTGGTATTTGCCAACTCAATTTCATCATCTACTACGGTGTCTTCAAGAAATTTTGTTACAATGATGTCTGTTATCTTTAAAATTCTGGAATTTAATTTAAAACTACGGAAAATAGGCTCTAGTTTTCTAATATCTCCTTTGTAGTCTCCTTTTGATTCAAGAATTTTCTTATGGAGTATTCTAAAGTATACTGCAACAAAAAATAATGTTGCATATCTTTTTGTTTTATGACCTCCTTGTTTTCCATACTTCAATGATTTTTTGGCAAATTCTTTGACAAGATAAGGATATAGTAAAAGTCGGTAATCGTCTTTTAGATTGTCATTGAAAATATCGTCATATTTACTTCCTCTTGGAAGAAACTGAGCTGGTGAACTATAGGCTTCTGTTGGTCTTTGTTCAATTCCCGCAACTAGTGATTGAATTGCATCTTTGGCAACAATAACTTTTTTATGATTATCTGGAAGATAATTATTATAAATTAAATCACCTTCATATTCACATTGTTTGGATTTTGATTTACTATCGAAAGAACCTGCTTGAATTTCATAAAAATAACCGCAATTCCTCAATTGTGATTTAATTGATTTATGAAAATCCATTAAAGAAACAAGATCTTTTCCTCTAACTGAATTTTGAGAATTTCTATATTTTGTAATGTTATTTTGTTCTTGCTCATCATCTGCTTTGATAATGGTGACTGTCATGGATCCGTCCATATTTTTTGTTCTCTTTGAATGATCAAGAATTGAATTTGATGTCTGAGCTCCATTAACTATTTGAGGCGCATGAAGTTCAATCAGATTATCTCCTAATTCTGTAAAATCACTGACGACAATCGTAATTCCATTATTATAAAAAAAGAATTTGTTTGGATTACTTTGTAATGTTTCTCTTAATCCTTTGTTAACTGTAGTCTTAAATTGCATCCATTGTCTAATGTTTGATTCAAAAACATAATCTCTGCTTTTACTTACAAATTCCGTTAATTCTCGTAATTTTAGAATTCCTAGAATGGTATTTTCATGCCTAAGCATTCTTTCTAGTTTTATTGATGATTTTTTTCCTGCTGCTGGTTTTTTGATTCGATCCCATAATTTTTGAATAATTTTTTCTTCATCAATAATTTCAATTATTTCATCTTTATAGTCTACTTTCTGATCAGTTACATAGCAGCACTTTATCTTTAGATTTTTTTCTTTAATTTTTGTAACAAGCTGAGCTAATTCTGGCCGCATTTTTGTAACGTCTTTTGCTAGTAATCTTTTTGCATCTTCTTTGAATTTTGCAATTGCTTCTAATGAGTGAGATGTTCCATATTTTGATTGAAATAATCTAATTGTGTTATCTGAAAAATCTACTGGTAGGTATGCATCTATTCCTAGATCGTTTGCTCCATCCACAATTGCATCAGCTGCATCATCTTCTGTAGCCTCAAAAACTCTTGTTAAAACCCATTGAAGAAAATTATTTCCTTTTTCAACATCGCTTTTAGAATTTTCAGCATACTCGTGAATACTACCTCTGATATTTTCAGAAAATCCTTCTAGGGGAGGACTAGAATTCTTTTGTACTAATAGTGTGTGAGAGCCTGGAATATATTCCAACAATCCATTTTCGTTTTGAGCCAATCGAAATATCTGGAATGTTATATATTTAGAGAATTAGGTAATTATGTAATAACTCTGTTTTGGATGTGATGTGTTTTGATAAAAAAAATTATTACTTTGAGCACAATTGGTACGGCATTGTTTATTATTCTGGCGCTATCCTTAACAAATAATTCTGAAAATAAAACAACAGAAACAGATGATTTGATTATTCAAGGTGATATTATAATGCCTACAAAAGTTTCCCGTCCAGGATGTGAAGTACAAGATATCTGTTACATTCCATCTTCAATTGTTACTCAAAAAGGGAAACCAGTTACATGGGTAAATCAAGATTCTGCATTTCATAGTGTAACTTCTGGCTTTTATGAAGAGCCTACAGATCTTTTTGATAGTGGTCATTTAGATCCATTTGAATCCTATTCTGTCACATTTGATGAATCAGGAACATATGATTATTTTTGCACTCTTCATCCTTGGATGAAGGGTCAAGTGATTGTAGAATAAGGTACCCGAGGGAGTCGAACCCCCTTGTATAAGCTTTGCAGGCTCACGCATAACCGTTCTGCCAGAGTACCGTTTTAAAAAACACAAAATGAATAATTAAACTCTTTAGATTAGAATTTGTTAAATGGTTTAGACGCCAACTTTACATCTTCACCTTTTACTGTTTTTCTACCTGCATGAGAAGCCATATCTACTGCACTTTTTGCAATACTGTCTGCAACCTCTTCAATCACTCTTCTCAATTCATCAGCTGATTCATCACTAACTCTTTCAGCACCAGCTTTTTTCAAAATTCTATACATTGCAGATAATCCAAGTTCTGATGATCTCATGAAATCTGTTTTAATTTTTTCCGAAAAAAGATAATGAGTGAAAAAATATCACCAAGGAATCGATTTATACAGACTATTTTAAGAATTGATAAAGAAATGACATGGTATATTGATTCCCACATACATTTGTCTGATCCTGCATATGCCTCTGATATGGAATTTATTTTAAAGGAAATGGAGTATTTACAAATTAAAGCATGTTGTGTATCTATGGATGGTAAAAATTCATTACAAACTCTCAAATTAGCAAAAGAAAGTGATCTTGTTTTACCTTTTATTGGAATTCATCCAGAATGTGCCAATGACAATCTTGAAAATATGGTTGCTTTGATAGAAGATAACCATACGCATCTTTCAGGAATTGGAGAAATTGGATTAGATCCAACATATGTACAAAATCCTGATGATTCTAAAAGACAACAACATGTTTTTGAAACATTATTGTCTTATGGGGAAAAATTTAACAAACCAGTTTCGATCCATTCAAGAAAAAGCCTTGATGATATTTTTGAAATTATGACATCATACAGTACTAAACATGCATTACTTCACTGGTTTGATGGTAGTAAAAAACAGCTACAAAAAGCAATGGATATGGGATTTTTTGTATCTTATGGTCCAGTGATGGTTTACGCAAATGATAAACAAACTTTAGTTTCCGTTACAGATGAATCAAAAATTCTTGTTGAAACTGATGGGCCTGTAAAATTTTCTAGATGTTTTGAAATGAAATCTGGACAAATCACCTTTATCCCTAGTGTGATCTTTTGTGCCTCAAAAATTCTAGGAAAAACGTTTGACGAAATGGCTTTTTCACTAGAAAAAAATACAAATTCATTCCTTGGAATATAGGTATAAAATACCCCCATTCATAAATTGAATATTGGATAGAATCAAGCGTCTTTCATACGAGGTTTTAGTAGATCATAAATCCAAATTTGGTGAAGACTTTGCTAATAACAAAAAAGCCCTTGATCAAATTTCTATTATTCGTTCTAAAGGGTTGAAAAACGAAATTGCTGGATATATTACAAAATTCATTAAAAAAGAAATTCGCGAAGAAAAATTCAAACAGTCTAGAATCGAATCTTCACGAATTGAAGAACAACGAAATGAAGAAAATCAAGTAAATATACCTGAAACTGTTACCGAAGCAACCCCTGAAACTGTTACCGAAGCAACCCCTGAAACTGTTACCGAAGCAACCCCTGAAACTGTTACCGAAGCAACCCCTGAAACTGTTACCGAAGCAACACCTGTTGAAGAGAAAACAGAATAGAAAATTAAATATTATTTTTATATTTTCAATTAGATTAGAATGATTACTGTAAAACTAGTAGGTGGTGCAAAAAAATCTTTTTTGACAGAAAACTTACAAATTGATAAATCTGATATTTCTATTAAAGAATTATTGAAACTATTGTTAGAACTCAAACCTGTTGATTCTCCAAAATTGGATATTGAAAATATCTTAATTGCGATAAATGGTGTGGATTCATCTGCCATGGATGGTGCATCTACAATAATAAAAAATAATGATCTAGTAAGTATAATCCCAGTTATTCACGGAGGTGCATCGAAAAAAATAACTTTTAAAATATCTTCAAAACAAATTCAAATAATTGAAATAAAAGGTCAATCATCAATAGATGTAAAATTTATTGATGATTTAAGAAAAAAGTATCCAAAAATTCAGCTTCAAGCTGTTTCAAGTATTTTTATTATGAATTTATATCATTTGAAAAAAATCCTATCATTATCTTTTGAATCTAAAAAAAATAATATTTTGCTTTCAAATAAACTTGAAATAGATATTTTGATGCGTTTTGCATTGACAAAACAAATATCTGATGCAATATTATCCGTTGGAATAAAACCTAAATCAAATTTTATCCTGATAGCTATTGGAAATAAAAAATTTCTGAATTCTTTGTATGGTGATTTGATGCCTATATCTGTAAATTTATTTGTTAAGAAAAATGATTCTTTTCTCAAAAAATATTTTAAAATTTCTCAAAAACAATTAGATATTGTTTATTCTAAAAATCCTTTAGAAGATATTTTAATAGAAAAAGCTGCAATTCTAGTCTGACATACTACGCTTAGTTTTTTCAACACTTAGTATATCTGATTTTTTTAATATAGACACTCCTGTCTTATTTCCTAGTATCTCAATTAAAATAATTTTATCTGGAAATTCAAGTGATACTTTATTTTTTATTTTATCTGCAATTTTTGAAATAATTTCTTGACTGGATATGTCTGAATTTCTTTTTTCTATTGAAATTCTATATGTTTCATTATCCAAAATCTGATTTGAATTTTCAGAGACTATTTTTTCAATTTCCTCAATTTTAGTGTCAACAATATTCTGAATAGGGATAATTCTTAAGCAATATCTAATACTCCAAGGCTCATCTAGAAGCATTTCTTTCATTTTTTTTACTACATCAACAGGATCTAGCTTTGTTTCGGCAGTCAAAATCCCTGACATATTAGTAATTATGATATCTGCCTCTGAGTCTCCAAATTCGTCTAAAATATCTCTTAATTCATCTTCAGTTTCTGGTTCGAGATGTCTAGCACATGTAATTATCAAATTCATACTTCTAAAATTTCCTCTCTAGTCAAAGAACCTTCTCTAAGAATTTTGAATTCTTCATTTTCTATTTCAATTATAGTTGATTCTGCTTTACTTGTAATTGTTCCTCCATCAACAAAAATATCATAATTTTTTATATTTCTAAAACATTCATCAGGATTTGTAAATGATGTATGCCCTGAAATATTTGCACTTGTACCTATTAGAAAATTACATTCTCTTAATATTTCTAAAGTACATTTATGATTTGGTACTCTGATAGCAATTTTTTCATTTAAGAATAATGATTTTTTTAAATCATCATCGATTAATTTTAAAATTACTGTAAGTGGTCCTGGCCAAAATTTTTTAACAATTTTTTTTGTATATTCATCAATAGATACAATTTTTTCTGCAATCTCTGTTGAGTAGGTTAAAACAGGTAATGGTTTAGAAATATCTCTAGATTTTATGTCATAAATTTTTTTTACTCCTTCATTACTGTATGGATTACATCCTATTCCATAAACAGTATCGGTTGGATAAACTACAATTCCTCCATTATTGATAATTTCTAAAGCTTTTTGAATTCCTTCTTTATCACATGTTACTTTCATATTTGATTCTATTTTTTTTGTTTAATTATCATTACTTTTGCATATATTTTTAATAGTATGGTGATTTTTTTTGAGATATGTCTACTCCTTCTGATTACGAAGACACAGAATTTGAAGATGACTTTGATGATGAATTTGATGAAGTATAAGACTAGATATTTAACCCAAAATTATCTGCAAAATTTGTAAATGTGTTATATGCTTGGAGAAATTCTCTACCTGTTGGACTAATCCTGTATTTGTTTGAACCTTGTGTATCTACTTGTTCTAAAAGTCCTTGCGATACTAGGGTTTTTAGAATTCTTGAAATTCTTGAATGTGAAATATTTGCTTTTCTAATAAGATATGTTACTGTTGCTCCATCCTCATCTTGTAAATCATCTCTAGTTGTTGATAAAATATCGCCAATAATTTTCATATGTGTTCTATACTCTGCCATTTCCTCAATAGAATATTTTTCTAATTTCTATGAGAGTGCGTTGATATTTTCCAGTATACTAAAAAGACAAAAGAATTTGACAATTTTTTAATTCGTGATTTTTTGAGCCTATATTCAAATTATTCAAAATCATCATCAAATTTTATCTTAGTTAATGGCACTTTACTCACTGGAATGAATAGTGCTATTAATCCTCCAATTTTGATTGTCATCGACGCTGTGTATAATATTGATTCTGGAAATACAAAAGAATACCATCCTAAAAATTCCCCCAATGCTAAAAGCCCCAAACCGACAGCAACAGAAATAGCTCCCTTATTCTTATTTTCAAAATATGATAGCATTGTTTCAATCGCACCATATGCTAACAAAATAAATGAAACAGATCTGAAAATATGTTCTAATTGAACTGAGGATACTAAGAATAATGGTAAAATTCCAACTGATCTAAAATAACTTGATTTTGGAAAAAATGATTTTATGCTATGGGAAAATGCAATGAAAAAATAACCTACTGTTTGAATTGCAATTCCTAATGTTTGCACCCATCTTTCTATGCTTCCAGATTGTATCACAAAGTCTTCTATTATGTATCCCATCCATATGACAAAAAATCCTAAACTAATTGATAAAAATGCAATTGATAATCTAAATAGAGTTGGACTTCCAGTATTTCTAAATCCTATAATGGACATTACTCCGATTGCTAATCCTACCAAAAATCCTACAAGATTAAGTATATTTTCTAATAAAAATTCCAATGATGTTTAGAAACTCTTAGAACTAATTATTTTAATCTGATGAATGATTTCACCATGTTGTTAATCCCATTCATCCAATGAACCTGCAGTGTGACCTTCTGTACTTCCTGTATAATCTCCAAGAATATCTGAATATTTTGATTCGTTATGTGCCACAAATTTAACATATTCTCCATAACTCATATCAAAATCACATGAACCACATTTTACCTCAGAAAAATCCATTGCCAATTCTGCATCTTCTTTACATTTAGGGCATTTTATCTTCATAATGCCATATCGTCTTTGTTAACTATTATTACTTTAGATTCGAAAAAAGATAAAAGGAGTTCAATATTGATAATTTCTATGAGTCGTATCTGTACTAAATGTAAAAATTCCATTCCTGATACTGAACAACTAGGTGTTGTAGCTGAGAAATATCCCACATGTAACAAATGTTGGGCTGAATGGAAAGAATATCAAATTATGGTAATGAATGAAATGAAATTAGATATGTCCATGCTTGATCATAGGAAATTATTGAAAAAACATGAGAAGATCTTTGTAGGTGTATTATCTCCTGAAGGGGAAGTTATAGATTACACAAATGAAGATAATAGAAAACCTGATGAGCCTGCAGGCATCTAAAATTTCAAGTGTTTTTTAGCATTATCTGGTATAATTAACAAAACCCTTCTTTTTGAATCCTCATCCAAATCGTTAATTATTTTTTTTATGGTATTTGCAAGAATTATTTTTTCGTTTTCTTCTAATGTTAAAAATACTTCTAAAATACCATCTAAATTAAACTCAATTAATTTTTGAGGCGATTTTGAAACTTCTATGATATAAGCTGAAAATAACCCTTCTCTTTGTTCTTCTGAAAGTGTGGTTAAAATTTTAAGCCATGTTCGAAAAAGCTTTGAAAAATTAGGAAATGGAATTGTTGGACCTGCTTCTAATGCATTGTTTATCACTTCTTTTTGCTCTGATTCTGGTAAAGTAAAAAATTCCATCATTCTTTTTTTAAGAATTGGATTTCTTAGAAAATCTGGAAGATTAGCTAAATTGATTATGATGTTTCCCGCAAAATTTTCTCCAACCATCGATCTAAACCATCTATTGCGGAATATAAAATCATGTGATAATACTTTAGCTTAAATAAACGAAATAGAAATTGCATAATATGACATCAACTGTAGTTGTTGGAGGATTTTTTGGTGATGAAGGTAAGGGGAAAATTATTTCATATTTGGCAATAAAAGATAATCCTACAATAATAGTTCGTGGTGGAGCTGGTCCAAATGCTGGTCATACAATTCGAGATGGTGATAAAGTGTATAAAGTAAGAATGCTTCCAAGTGGTTTTTTGAATAAAAATGCAAGAGTGATGATTGGGCCTGGAGTTGTAATTAACCCTGAAGTTCTCAAAAAAGAAATTAATGATTTTGAAGTTTCCGGACGTGCATTTATTGATAAACATTGTGGAATTATTGAGGAAACTCATCTGTTAAGGGATTCTAAAGGAGAATTAAAAGAAAAAATTGGTAGTACTGGTTCTGGTACAGGCCCTGCTAATGCTGATAGAGCAATGAGAATTTTAAAACTTGCAAAAGATTTTGATTCACTATCTTCTCTCATCACTGATGTACCTCTAGAAATTAACAATGCATTATCTAAAAATGAACATGTTTTAGTAGAGGGCACTCAGGGAACTTTCCTTTCTTTATGGCATGGAACTTATCCATTTGTAACATCAAAGGATGTAACTGCTTCTGGAATTTGTGCTGATATTGGCCTTGGACCTACAAAGGTAGATGAAGTAATTGTTGTTTTCAAATCATATGTTACTCGTGTAGGTACAGGTCCTCTTGAAAAAGAATTATCTCTTGAAGAAGCAGAAAAAAAAGGATGGTCTGAGTTTGGTACTGTTACAGGTCGACAAAGACGAGCTGCAGATTTTGATTTTGATTTAGCTAGGCGTGCAATCATGCTTAATGGTGCAACACAAATTTCTATCACAAAATTAGATGTTCTCTTTTCAGATTGTGCAGGAAAAACTTCCTATGATGAATTGTCTGATGATGCAAAATTATTCATAAAAAATATTGAGACTGAATTAAACACGCCTGTTACAATTATTGGTACAGGTCCGGCTGTTAATGATGTGATTGATAGAAGAAGCTAGGCTCCAAAATTTAGGATAAGTTTAATTTGATAATCTACAACAAACATCTGTGGATAAATTACAAACAACTACAATTGATAAATTACCACGTTACATTCAAGTATATTCCACTTTAGAATTTACCAGGCTCGTTTGTGCACTTGAGCGTGCACCACGTGTATCATTTTTACATGATCATTTTGGAAAAAAAATACTATCTGTACAAATGGATATTCTAAAAGATAAACCAATTGTATATTATACTCCATTAGAACATAATGGACATTATCTTTGTTATGGGCTTAAAGGTGGGAAGGAAGAATCTGAAATTGTAGATACAACTTCTGATGCAAGTAAACTTTATTCTCCAATTGTGAGAATTAAATCACTTCCAAAATCTTTACAGCCTGGAAATGGTACTCTTGATAGATATCAGCCCATTGAATTAGAAGATATGTCTAGTCTTGCAAAACTTACTTGGGGTTTTGAAGAGACACCGTTTCCTCTATTCTTATTTCCATGTAATGATAAGTGGCTGATTGGAGTTTTTATGAATTTCAATGATGAAGGCACCTCTTATTTCTGTCATGTGGTGTTGGATTCTGATCCTCAAAAACCATTTCTAAAATTTTCAACTAGTAATGGAATATTGCCTACCTTTGTAGAAAATCCTTCTGAACACGGTTACTCATATATCAAAATTATAAAATTAAAAGACACACATCCGTTAGTTGATTATGGCCACCTTCAAAACTAGACTTTCCAAGATCGCAAAAACCAATGGAAAAGTAATTCTTGCAAATGATTATGATTATTCTATAAAAAATTTAGAATCTAAAACCATTCAAAATATACAAAAACTACACCCATATCTATGTGGAATCAAGTTGAATTTTCATTTGCTTTTACCTCTTGGTTCTAAAGAGATTCTCAAAATCAATAAAACAGCTCATAGATATGGTTTACAAACAATTGCTGATATCAAACTAAACGATATTGGCAATACAAACCGTGTTACAACCGAACATCTTTGGAATCTGGGATTTGATGCTGTAATTGCCAACCCCATAATGGGTCTTGATAGCTTAAAAAATCTAGTAAAATCATCACACAAAAATGAAAAAGGTGTTATTACTTTATGTCATATGAGTGCCCCTGAAGCAAAATTATCTTATGATATGGAGATCAAAATGGGAAAGAAACAACAACTTTACCAATTATTTTTGAATTGGGCTTTAACTGCAAAGGTTGATGGAATTGTTGTTGGTGCTACTTTTCCAAAAATTATACAATATTGCTCTAAAAAAGCTGGAAAAAATTTAAACATATTTTCTCCTGGAGTGGGTACTCAAGGAGGTAGTGCAAGTCAAGTAATTTCTTCTGGAACTGATTATTTGATTGTAGGTAGAACTATCCTGAATTCTAAAAACCCTGTAAATGTTGCAAAAGAATTACAACTACAAAGTTTTGGAAAGTAACATTTGAGCTCTTGTTAAAACTGTTTTAGCGTTTTCAAATGTTGTTTTTTCCATGGCTGTGTTATAATCCATCCATGTAAAGTTTTGATGTTCGTGAGAAATTTCAACCTCTTTAGTTTTTGTTTCACCCAAGAAAAATACAACTTTTTTATGAATTAATTCTCCTTGATATTGAAAATTATATTCAATCCATTCTTCAAAGTTTTCTACAAATGAAATATCTGTTATTCCTGTTTCTTCTTTTGTTTCTCTAATTGCAGTTTGATGCGTTGTTTCATCTTTTTCCATTTTGCCTTTGACAAAATCCCAATGCCCTGATGGATAATGTAATAATAAAAATAAATTTTTTGAATCTTCTTTTCTAAATATTACAATTCCTGCTGATGTTTCTTCAATCATTTTCCTAATCTCCTTTTTCTTTCTTGATAAGTTCTAATGGCCCTCATCAAATCAATTTTTCTAAACTCTGGCCAAAAAATATCCATAAACACTAATTCACTATATGCACTTTGCCACATAAGAAACCCACTTAATCTTTGTTCTCCTGATGTTCTTAATATCATGTCTGGAGATGATTGTGGTAAATGTGATGTATATAGATTTGATTCAATTTCTTTTTTATTAATGTCCTGTACTTTCAATGATCCATCTTTAATTTTTTCTCCTATTTTTTTAACTGCATCTAATAATTCGTATTGTCCTCCATAAGCTAATGCAATATTTAGAAAATGTTTATCATAGTTTTTTGTAGCATCATCTAATTTTTTTAGAATTTCTTTAATAGATTCTGGAAGTAGTTCAATTCTACCAATTCCCTTAACTCTCATTTTACATCTATGAATTCTAGGATCATTGTATAATTTTTCTAGTCTCATACGAATTAATTCATAAAGGTATTCTAATTCATCGTCCTTTCTATTCAAATTCTCTGCTGATAATGCATATAGTGTTACAATCTTAATGTTAAATTCTTCACACCAGTCAAGAAGATTTTCAACTGCATCTGCTCCTTTCCAATGACCTTTTTTTGGCATTGTTAGATGCCTTTTAGCCCACCTTCGATTACCATCTAAAATTAATGCAACGTGATTTGGAATATCTCCATTCTGGATTTCTTTTTCCAATCTTTTACCATAAATCTTGTATAGTCCCGATAATTGAAAAACCACTTCTTTTATTTTACTAATGTCTGACCACCTCCATTTTTCAAGCGATTGAAGATATCAGTGTTATTCAGAAATTTGACTTTAAAGATACTAGATATGTAAATTTAGTCTGAAATCATCTCTTGATCTTTATGTTTTCTATATTTTTTAAAGAGAATAGTGGCTGATACCAAAGTAGCTGCCAATCCACCCAACAAAGGTGGAATCAAGGTAAATGAATTTTCATCATAAATCATTATGTTGGTAAATTGTGCTACTGTGGGATACAGTGCAATTAGAACAATTATTCTCAAACTATCACTAATTTGTCTTGGAATTCCACCAATCCAATTACTAAGTAAAGTTCCAGCAAAAATTGCTCCAAGGCCAATCCATAAAATTGGAAGTGCCCCTGCAACAAATTGTCCAATAATCATTTTGTCTGTAATCTTTGAAATTATTTGTGTATCTGCTTCAATTAACTCTAAATCAACTGCACTTATCCCTGCAGGAATTGATGAAAGTATCAGTAGTATTCCAGCAACCATTGTAAACATTCTGATAAAACCCATTGGAGTTGGTTTAGACCAATTTGATAATGCTCTATCAATATCAAATGCTCTGATTAAAAATGCTCCTCCCAAAATACTTACAAGAACTGCAAATATCTCTGCAGTATATCCAAACGCAGTTGCAATCCCGCCAATTAACAAAAGAATTCCAGGAACTCCTAAAAAGAATTTTGAATATTTTGAATCATATGCCAGCATTTTTAGATATTTTCCAAAAACTGCATAAGAATACTCTACACTTCTACTTACTTTCATAACAACACGTTGGACAGATACAACCGGTAGAACATTTTGAATTACAGGAATTACACTCTCATCATCTTCACCATCAGAAACAATTACTGCGCCATTAGCAGCAAAATTTTCTAAAACCTTTCTTGTCTCAGATAGAATTTTTTCATCTGCTTGAACTCCTCTATCTTTTACTCCTGCAACAGTAATTACTTCAACTTGATATCCTTTACTGATTAAATCTTCATATGTTTTGATAGCTGCGAAAATTGAATTTGAATCTGCATCTTCAGGATCTTCCAATGCTAATCTTTGGGCTGCTTCTATGCATGCATCTCTACCTATAACTGGCGTAGAAATCCCTGCTTTTTCTCCTACATCGTTATCTCTGTCAATACAAATTACTAGTAATCTATTTGCTGAAGATGCATTAACATCTTTTTCAACTTTATCTGACTGCTGAGACATTCATTTTCTATTACAGAATTACTTTTTAACGATTTCCAACTACTATGAATAGTAAAACTGGGTTTTGAGCCTAGTTGGGTCTTTGCATTTCAGAATTTTTTACATGTTCTAAAGATTCATTTTTCATTAAATCGATTTTTTCTATGACTTTATCCAATTCTGCATCTGTATTTCCTTTTTCAATTAAATTTGCTAATACCTTTGTTTCGCCAATATACGAATTAAATTTCTTCAATGCCTCCATATAGCTAATGTAGCTATTTTGCCATGCTTCTGGAGGTTTTGATGTAACAAATTCACTTATTTGAGAAGTTACCTGTGATGATGTTACATCAGCTATTACAATATAGTCTTGTGGGGAGATCTCACCATTGCGAAGATTTTGATACTCTATTTCCATTGATTCTTGTAATATTTCATGGATATTTTTTACCCCATCAAGATAGTTTTTGTAATCTGACACTATGAAAGTTGTTTCGTCTTCTTGTGGAACCAACCAAAACAAAAAACTTGCACCTGTAATTGCCGCTAAAATTATGGCAGTTGTAACAATTCCTTTTTTTGATGCCATTTCGTACTTTTATCTTCAAGGTGTTTATAATTGGTAATATTTTAAATAATTCTGATTTACATCCAAACGTTTGAAAAAAAATGATATTTCGATAAATTTAACATAATTTTTTTATAAATTTGTTACATTCTATCAATTTTTCAATAATTTTCTCTTTTTGATGCCTAAAAAAATTTACGCGTATCTAGTCTATAGTTAAATAAATTTCACAGCCTCTTCCTAAATACCCGGAAGATTGACAAATTTTAGAATGGTTCAAGCATATTGCGTAAAATGCAGAGCAAAAAGGGATATCAAAGATCCCAAAGAAACTAAACTAAAGAATGGACGTCCTGCTGTAAAAGGTACATGTCCTACTTGTGGAACTAATGTATTCCGTATTGGTGCAATGCCAAAAGAATAACTTCTAACAAAAGTCCACACGATTTCTCTTTTTCAAAACCCATATAGGGTCCAGCATTCATAATTTTTTAGTGACTAAAGCAGAATATGAGGGTCTACTGAAACGTATTCAGGATAAACTGGGAGATAACAATGAAGATTCCTCAACTAGATTTGAACTTCCTATTGTTGATGTTATGTGGGAAGGACAAAAAACTTTTCTGCGTAATTTTTCAGAATTCCCAAAAGTTCTTCGAAGAGATCCTGATAAAGTTCTTCAATATCTATCCAAAGAATTTGCTGTTCCTGCAGAAAGGTTAGGTGATAAAGCAATGTTTGTAGGAAGACGAGCTCCTGATGATTTCACAAGATTATTTCAAATTTATGTAAAAGATTATCTTGAATGTCCAACATGTAAAAGTCCTGATACTAAAATCCTTAAAGAAAATCGTATCTCATTTTTAATTTGTGAAGCATGTGGTGCAAAATCTACTTTGAAGGGTAAATATGCGTAATGCAGTTTTCAGTACGTGTAACTGAATATCAAAAAAATATGATGCTAAATATCTGTGATGCTGAATTATTAGGTAAAAAAATCACTCAAGATGAATTAAACATCAACATAAGTGAGAGCTATTATGGTGAAAGATTTGTTGAGAAAGAAGAAGCAACAGATTTGCTGAAACAAGCATCCATCATTAACATGGTGGGAACAGAAACTATTTCTCTATCTATTAAACTTGGAGTAGGTTCTGAAAATGGAGTTAAAACAATTTCTGGAATTCCATTTCTAATTGTTTTTAACATGTAATATCTTGATTAATTTGATTTTTAATTCTAATGTTGTTTATGATAAAAGAAATCCATTTTATCTAGTATCTTCCACAAAACATATTGCCAAATGATATAAATTCTGATGATATAATGTCTGATGATTTACTTTTTGATGATTTGAGTCGAAAGATAGAATCTAAAATTGATAATAAATTAATTTTCAAATCAAAACGGGGAGGTTTGAAGGATGGTTTTAAAAAAGGTAAAGTCATCAATGAGGTTTTGGATAAACCTACTGTGATGACTTTATACAAAATGATCACAGATCATATCATTTCATATGTTAATGGCGCAATCAGTGCTGGAAAAGAATCTGTAGTCTTTTGGGGAGTTGAAAACGATGATGTTGATGTTGCTCTAAAAATTTACCTAGTTAGTACTTCGAATTTCAAAAAGCGGGAACCATACATTTTAGGTGATCCTAGATTCTCTCATATCAAAAAAGGTACAAAAAACCTGGTTCATCTATGGGCTAGAAAGGAATTTCGTAACTTAACTCAATGCTATGAGGCTGGAATTCCAGTTCCTAGACCTCTTCATCTTACAAAAAATGTTCTTGTTATGGAGTTTATTGGTCAAGGTGGGGCTCCTGCAAAATCATTATTGACATCAGAAGTAGATGAAGGTGATTATATTCAAGCAATTTCTATCATAAAGGATCTTTACAATAAAGCAAAATTAGTACATGGAGATTTTTCTGAATATAATATTTTTAAAACAGACAAAGGATTAGTTGTTTTTGATCTAGGATCTGGAGTTGATCTACGACATCCTAATTCTCAAGAATTTCTTAAAAGAGATATTAATAACATTACAAAATTCTTTCATAAAAGAGGAATTTCTGTTGAAGATCCAGATGAATTGTTTGAGGAAATAACAAAATGAGTTTTGAAAAATTAATTCGTATTCCAAATGATCGAATCGCGGTTCTTATTGGAAAATCAGGTAGTGTAAAAACAAAAATTGAAACGATTTGTCATGTGTCTTTAGACATTGATGGTGAAACTGGTGAGGTTTTCATAAAAACTCAAGGCGATGTTGAAAAAATTCAACCTTTCAAAGCAATGGAAATTGTTACAGCTATTGGTAGGGGATTCTCACCTGAAAATGCATTGACTTTACTACAAGGTGAAAATGCATTACATGTAATTGATCTAAGAGAATTTGCAGGAAAGTCTAACGCAAATGTTGAAAGGATAAAAGGGAGGATCATTGGAGAAGGTG
The DNA here is from genome assembly GCF_054095825.1 of Candidatus Nitrosopumilus sp. bin_68KS. NCBI lineage: Archaea > Thermoproteati > Nitrososphaerota > Nitrososphaeria > Nitrosopumilales > Nitrosopumilaceae > Nitrosopumilus > Candidatus Nitrosopumilus sp. bin_68KS. The sequence continues at coordinate 52,960 of NZ_JBSWSP010000010.1, read as the reverse complement.
GTAGAGCTAGACGAAATATGGAAAATCTTAGTGGTACTCATATCTCAGTTTATGGAAAAACTGTTTCAATTATTGGTGATTCAAGTAAATTACGGTTAGCAGTTGATGCAATATCTTCTATTTCAAGTGGAAGTATGCATGGAGCTGTATATACTAAATTAGAAGCTGCAAATCGTAGAGACAAACAAGAAAAAATGAAATTATGGGAAGATCAAGATGTCTTTGATTAAGGAAAAATTCAATCAAATATCACCTAGTGAATTCTTTTATAGCAATCGTGACTTGGCAGGATTCAGTAATCCTACACGTTCACTCTATACAGCTGTTAGAGAATTTGTTGAAAATGCATTGGATGCCTGTGATCAAAAAGGAATTCTTCCTGATGTTCATTTAACAATAAAGGCTGTTGATCCTGAGAAGTCAGATCCTAAACCCTATATCTTAACTGTAAAAGATAACGGACCTGGAATAGATCCTGAGCATATCCCACTTGCGTTTGGAACTGTTTTGTATGGCTCTAAATTTGGATTAAAACAAGCTAGAGGTATGTTTGGACTAGGGGCAACCATGGCAATTTTGTATGGACAAATAACAACTAACAAACCTGTTACAGTGAAGAGTTCTGTAGATGGACAAACTCAAGATGAATTTGAATTATTACTTGACATTCAAAAAAATAAACCCGTAATTGTAAAACACAATACTAAACAAGTTTCCAAAAAAGGTCTTTCAGTAAGTATCTGTTTGGAAGGTGATTATTCAAAAGCAGGAAATAAAATTAGAGATTATGTTTATGAGACTTCTTTGATTACTCCATATGCTTCCATAACTTTCGATGATCCTAAAGGGGAAAAGTTCTCGCATCCGCGCTTTGTAAAAGACATTCCTCCACCCCCAACCATAATTCGACCTCATCCTCATGGAATTGATGTAGAACGAATTCGAAGAATGATAGTTGAATCACAATTTGAAATTCCCAATATTGATGATGCAATGATTGAAAAAGTTAGAAAAGATTTGGGTTTATCCGTAAAAAATCTAAGTTTTACTGCAATAATGGATAAAGCAAAGAAAAAATGGAAAACTCTTTCACGCCAAGTTAGAGTGGTGATTGCTTTGATGTCGTTTTTAAAAATGGATTTTGAAAAACTAAACAAAATAAAAATTGAAGATATTGATATGCCTAACAAAAAATTATTTTATTGGGATTTTGGAGATTCTCAATCAAAATCTGTAGATATGGATCCTGAAAGTCAGTATTTCAAACAATTAACTAATACTGTTCAAGGTGAACCTCTTACAACATTTTTGACTAAACGATTTCAAAGAATAGGACCAACTACTGCACTCAAATTTGCAGAATTTTCAGGATTTAAACCTGAAAAACGAATGGGAACAATGACCAATCAGGAGTTAGTAAATCTTAGTGATTCACTTCAAAAATTTGAAGATTTCCTTGCACCTGATCCTAGTTGTCTTGCACCTTTAGGTGAAGGGCCTCTAGAGAAAGGAATTCAAAAATTCTTTAATCCTGATTTTGCTGCTGTTGTTCAGCGCCCTGCATCTGCATATTCTGGATTTCCTTTCATTATTGAGATGGGAATTGCATATGGTGGTGATATTAAGACTGGCGGACCACATGTATACCGATATGCAAATAGAATTCCTTTACTTTATGATGAAGGAAGTGATGTAGTTCTAAAAGTTGTAAATGATACTGATTGGGGTAGATACAAGATTAAAGGTGATCCTCCTTTCATTATTGTATCACATATTTGTTCCACTAGAATTCCGTATAAAACTGCTGGAAAAGAAAATGTTGCAGATAGACCTGAAATAGAAAGAGAATTAAGATTGGGATTGCAATACTTGTCTAGAAAATTAGCAGCCTACATGTCTAAAAGAGGTCAAGCCGATATGGCAAAAAAGAGAGCAAACCTATATGCAAAATACATCCCATTGATTGCAGAGTTTTGTACAGAACTGGCTGGTAAGAAAAAAGAACCTGATTATAAGAAAGTATTAGAAATTGAAAGTATGGATGAAATTAAAAAACCAGTAGAGGAGGAAAATAATGTCGAAAACAAATAAAGAAAAAACAAAGATCAAAGAGCGAAGCAAGAAAGCTGATGCAAAACAAAAGAATATTCTTGAGATGCTCAAAAGCCATGGTGCAAAAATATATGATGAATTAGATAATGGTCAATTTCCAAAATTCTCTATTCCAAGTAGGTCTGTGAGTAATATTGTATATGACAAAAAATTAAGACAATACATTCTAGGAAGCAACGCAGCTATTAGGAGTTCTAGGAACTCTTCTCAATTAAGATCTTTCACACAATTGATGTGGCTTGCATTCTTTGCAAATAGACTTACCCAAGAAAAAAAATCATCTACATTAAGAGATGTCTATTATTCATCTCAAGCTTTCGCCATTGAATTTGAAGATCAATCCGAATCTGATAACATTATTGTTGATTTAGAAGCAGTTACTTCAAAACCACGAGAAGATTTTCACATATTCCCTGAGGAAAGAAGCTCCATCTTTGGTGATTTGAATATTGAATATACTATTCCTGGGTATGAAGGAAAAACTATGAATTTATCAAATCATCCAGATGGGTATTCTATTGGTCCTAGTTTGACTACTGCAGAATTAGTGGATACTAGTGCCGAAATTGTGATTGCTATTGAAAAAGGTGGTCTTTTTACTAGATTTGTTGAAGAACAGGTTGATAAAAAATTCAAATCAATTATAATCAATACTGGTGGTCAAGCCCCTCGTTCAACTAGAACTTTACTAAAAAGACTTCATGAAGAAATGAAGTTACCTGTAATTGTACTTACAGATGGTGATGTGTACGGAGAACATATTGCAATGGTCATAAAATCTGGTTCTGCAAATGCCGCACATCTCAGAGAACTAACTGTTCCTGATGCCAAATGGGTTGGTGTTTGGGCTACTGATATTGAAAAATACAAACTACCAACCATTCCAATGACTGAATCTGACATTAAGCGATGTTATGATTTACAAAAAGATCCTAGGTATGAAGATGGAATTTGGAAAAAAGAACTTGATGTCTTTTTAAGACTAAAAAGAAAAGCAGAATTGGAAGCTTTCTCAAAATATGGTCTTACAAATATTACTGAAAAATATCTACCACAAAAATTAGAATTAGCAAAAAGTCTTTAATTATTTTATTCTAAGTGTTAACACGCCATTTCTATATTTGAAATCAAATATTTGCATGTCATTTGCCCCTTCAATTGGAACTTCTTTAGAAAATCCTGCAGTTCCACGAATGTATAAAATTCCATCTACTAATCTCACTGCAATTTTATCTTCAGGACCTGGTACTTCTGCAACAAAAACAAATTCTCCCTCTCCTTTTATCAAATCATAAACCCAATTCTTTGTTTCTTGTTCTCTAGCTTGAGTGTATAGTGGTTTTTGATCCTTTGTCATTTTCTTCAAAACTTTAACCCAATAGAACATGGTTAATGCAGCAGCTCCAATTAAGATAAAACTCACAAAACCTGAATCAGCTCTTTGTGTCATAATATAGATAATTCCTAAAAACAGAATTACGATAATTGGAATAACAAAATTCAATGATTGTTCATTTGAATATGCTCCCTTATAACTAGCCAAACAGTAAAAATTTCACTTTACCAAATATAAAGTATCTTTGGTATTTGCGACAATACCTTCTAAAGAATTAACATATGTTAGAGCATGAATTAAAACAGCAAAACCCTTTTGACGATCTAATTATACTCCAAAATAGGTTCAAATTCTTCATGGAATTGAATTCTTTAGAATCAAGTTACATGCTTATTCTATAAAGTATTGGAGTTTAGAATTAATCATTCATCATGTTTTTATCCTCGAATATTAACTCACATTTGCTATGAGTTACTCTCAAAGAGTTCAAGAAGATGGTGTTAAAAACATCATTTCCAAGTCAGACTATAATTTTGAGGATTAAACATGAAGTGTAATTGTAACATCGATAAATCATGTTTGTTTCATTATATTGTAAACAATCCTAATTCCATAAAGCCAAAAAATTGAATGTGATAAAACTATGACAAATAACAGTTCTGAGTATAATGAAGATTCGATTGAGCAAAGATTTGAGAATCTGTATCCTAATTATGATTATTCATTAGAATCATCACATAATGAAAAAGATACAAGAAAAAGAAAACGAATGAAAACGATGTATTGATTTTATCAATTCAAGAGTTGTGAACAAAACCCTGGATTTTTGTTATAATGTTTGTAGATAAAATCCAATTGAGACATTATTACGGAAAGAAAACTATCATTTTTCTTATTCATTATGTTAAAATATGTGTGAAAACAATTGTCTTTGGAAATTCAAGAGGGAATTTATACGCTGAAAAAACAATTAATTTTTAAGAATATTAAAAACACACGTCATGTTTTTGATCAAGTTCTTTTAAATGACTATAAATGAAGATATGATTAACATTCCAACTCACACACGTCATAGTCATGTAATTATACGTACAATGACTAAAGATGATATTCCGAAAATTGTTGAATTACAAAAGATTGCTTTTCCATTAATGGCTGCAGAAGGTGTGTATTGGAAACCTGAACAACTAATATCTCATCTCAAAGTTTTTCCTCAAGGTCAGATTGTTGCAGAATATCATGGAAAAATAGTTGGTTCTTGCAGCAGTTTGATTATAAAACTAAAACATGACTATGAAGAACACACTTGGAAAGATGCATGTGGTGATAGTTTTTTTAAAAACCACGATCCAAATGGAGATTCATTGTATGGAGCTGATGTTTCATCACATCCAGATCATAGGAAATTAGGAGTTGGCACAAAACTTTATGATGCAAGAAAAGAATTAGCGATAAAACTGAATTTACGTAGAATAATTGCAGGAGCTAGATTGATCAATTACTGTGAACATGCAAAAGGTTTGACTCCATTAGAATATGTTCGTAAAGCAAAGCGTCATGAAATCAAAGAACCAGTACTGTCATTTCAACTACGCAATGGTTTCAAATTTATCAAAATTTTACCAAATTACATGAAGGATCCTAGATCATTAAACAATGCCACTTTTATTGAATGGAAAAATCCCCATTTCATAGAAAAATCATGATTATTGATTGCCATGTTCATGTGAACCAATATGAATTGACCAAAAATATCCCATTGTTGGAAGATAGGTTGGAATTACTTCAAACCGAAATGACTAGTAACAATGTTGACTATGCAATTATTTTATCCTCGTACAAAATAAACTCCGAAAGACCTTCAACTGAACAAATCATTGATGCAATTCAAAAATATGATAATCTAGGGGTTGCTGCTGGATTTACAATTGATTATCATACAGATGAAGATCTTAGAAATTATAGACAATGGATTAAAGATGGAAAAATTAAAGCCATGAAAATTTACTCTGGCTATGAGCACTATTACCCTTATGACCAAAGATATCAAAAAGTCTATGATACTTGTATCGAATTTGGTATTCCTGTAATGTTTCATACTGGTGATACATATTCTGAGAAGGGAAAACTGCGATATGCAAGACCTCTTAATCTTGATGATGTTGCAGTTGACAATCCGGAATTAAAAATTGTGATGTGTCATTTAGGAAATCCTTGGATTCAGGATGCTCAAGAAGTAATTTATAAAAACAAAAATGTCTATGCTGATGTATCTGGACTTGTTGTTGGTTCATTTGATCATTTCTTTGAAAAGATGATGAAAGAAAAAATGGCAGAGCTAATCAGCTATGCTGGTGAGCCAAGATATCTTTTGTATGGAACCGATTGGCCAATTAGTAGTATGGATTCATATCTTAATTTTGTGGCAAAACTAAACATCAAAAAAGAGTTTAGAGATAATTTTATGTATAAAAATGCCAAAGAATTATTTAAAATCTGATTTTATTTTATAACTTTTCTTTCTTTGTGGATAATGCATTTTTTGACTACCTCGCCATTATGATTCTTTATTTTACATCCACAGGAGATGATTATGTGCATTCTGATTCAACTAATTAAAAATATGATAAAATATTCATTGATCTAACTTATAATGATGTATCAGAATTCGTTTAATTTCTATTTGCTATATGGGAAAACACAAGATCATAGAACTTTGTAGTAAATAAAAATAGAACAATATTTTACAAATAATATTAAAGTTCTTAGGTGTAGGATTGAATAGAATTGGAATTTAAGACCGACAACGATAGCTGTATGGTGACAATTCCAATTGAACTGTATTTTCTAGAATAGTATTTAGGGTCTACTGATGATTTGTATGGATGATTTGTTCATTAGTGTTTTAAGTAAATTCTGTTATTACATATCATGTCAATAATAATTCAATACAAATATGACAAAAATCTCGATCAATCATTTTCTCAGGAAGAACATGAGGTCAAAAATTCAGTTTCAACTGATGTTTCTGCAATGGATATGATAGGCTTAACTTGGATCTTTCAAGATGATGATTGGTCATAGATTTTTGTAAATTCTTACATAGTCATATTTGATAGTCAAAAACCAATTCCTGATGATCAATTTCTATTGGATTGAAAAAATTTACCACTAGATTTTTTTGAAATTAAGTAAAAAACATGAAATTCATTTAGATTAATAATGGATCTTAAAATATGATAAATAGAAAGTAGTGAGTATTTTGTTTGAAAATTATTATCTAGTATTGATATCCTTTGTTATTTCCACAGTATTGTTTTTCATAACAAGAAATGTGATTAATAAAAAAATAAACAACCAAAGTGGTGCTCAAAAACTCTTGGGTATAGCTTCACTTCTTATCATAATATCTGAAATTATCTATTTGGGAGCATCTCTAGGATTGTTTGAATATGCATTAGAAATAATCACTTCAGTAGGTGTGGGTATGGTGATCTTTGGAATTGCATTACAACATCAGCTAAAGAATATTGCCGCAGGAATTGGGGTTTTTTTCAATTCTGATATTAACATAGGAGATTCAATAACAATTAAAGACCTTCATGGAGTCATCATAGAAATTCACCTCACAAAAATTGTCGCATTATCTGAAGATGGTGGCAGAATGATTATTCCAACTCAACAACTTGCTGAAGAAGTGGTAAAAGTATACAATAAACAAAGAAAATCCTCTTAAAACTATGTTTTGTTCAAAGCAATTATGAAATTACTTTGTCTAGAATGCGCCTCTTACCTAAGAAAAATAAATTCAAGTGAAAGGTAGATTTGTACTGTTAATTGTAGTGTGCATATATTTTATCACTAATTTACTATGTGACTTTAGTTATTCCAAATATTAAGGCGTAAATGAGTTGATTTAATTCGAAACCAAATCATCTATCTCTTGTCTTAATAATCTTATATTGTATACACTGTATATGAGTCAAATTATACAAATTACAAAGGAAACAATTCTGAATAACCCAATTGCATTGAGAACTGGTTATATTAAAAATCCTTTTTCAACTATTACAGCAATGGATGTGATTGGTCTTGCATGGATCTTCAAAGATGAAGACATACTTGAGGATCTAAAGTAATCATACTTAATCAAATAGGAGGAGGTGCAAAAATATGAGTAAAATAGAAAATTCAAGTAATCACAAAGATATCTATTCTGTATGGAAAGATGGTATGGATACGTTCTATTCTAATATAGAAAAGTCAATTCCACAGTTCCATCAAGCAACTACTAATCTATTTCAGGAATATGTAAAATCAATGAGTAATGTAGCATCATCTACACTTGATATTCAGAGAGAATTTGTAACTAAAGTAGGAATCAAATCAAATCTCCCAGAATCATCAATTAACATAATACATGATTCAGCAGAAAAGATAAACCATTCATTGAGTGTTCAAAATAAAATGTCTGTTGCTTCAATAGATGCAACAAAACAAAATATCAAAACATGGAATGAAAATTCAAGTGCTTTTGTAAATATTCACAAAAGCATGATTGATTCATTGATTTCACCATTTAATCCAAAAATATAGTGGAGATAATCTCCTTTTTTATTTTTTTTATGATGTGATTTTTCCTCAAAAGCCATAAAAATAATCTGGAAAGTTAAATTGATAATCACTATCTAATCTTTGGTTTTTATTACCATTTTTCAAATTTTCATCATTGACTGGTAACGAGTCTACAAAACTATCAATTCGTGAGATTGCATTAAAAGGAACAATAATTGCATTGATTGTTACTGTTCCATCACTTTTTACATTTGTAATTGTGTGGATAATTCTTGATGATTTGTTTTTAGGAGTGATATTGGGTGCTTTTGTTCATTTTTTTGCTATGGGATTCTCTTTAAAAATTTCTAAGAAATTATTAGTCAAAAAATAGATCATTTATTTCACTGGTACTTATTTTCAAAATAATGGATCTTTCAAAAATTGAAAATGATTTGATCTCTGAAATAAAATTGCAACCTATTCAAGCCAAAGTCTATTTGCTAATCACATGTCATGGAAAAATGTCTTCAAAAGCAATCGCTGAAAAATTAAAAATATCTGAAGAAGATGCTAAAAAAGCATCTAGGGATTTGATGACTTTGGGTGCTTTTATTGATATTTCTGAAACTGAATTTGAAGCAATGCATCCTAGGTTTACTGCTGTAAACATGTATAGAAGATTATGTGAGCGAGAAAATCGATCTTTTGGACGAAATAAAATTGTTGATAATATGGGAGTAATTTTAGAAAAGCCTTATGATGATGCAAGAACTAAATAACGCTAAAGATGGATGACCCTCATTGAGTGTTGATACTGAAACCTGTAAGCATCAGCCAGTTTACTTTGGAGTAGTAAACATCAACGTAGATGAACGAACTATAGGTTCTGTTGATGTCTGGAGATGTGGTGTTTGCAAGAAAAGATTCTGTGAAGAAAAACAATTAGGCATTGAAGAAATTGCAGATCTAGTTGGAATGCCGAAAATTGACGCTGATGCAAAATGGGCAGTATCTATATGCAAATTACAACAAGGGAAATACAAATGGAAATTAGTCCGACTCAAAGAAAATGGGGAAATTAAGCATGAATGCATAGATGAGCAAATTATTCCACTCAAAATTAATAATTTTAAAATTGAAGATGAAAAGCATTGGAGCTTTTTAATTGATGATAATATTAACAAGGCAGTAGAAATTTAATTCCTATAATGGATCTCAAAGTTCACATTAACAATATTCATGGAAGCCAGATGGCTGCAAAAATTACTGGAAATTTTACTATAGATAATAATGAATTTCGTTTTACTGCTATTGCATTTGGCCGGATTGGGGGACAAAATGTTGGTGCAAAACTTTCTGACGCTACTGAAAAAGAATTAAAAAAATTAGGATATGATGTTGATGAAGTTATAGATTTACTTCAAAGGAATTTACTTCAAGGGGATCTTACTCTTCCTGAAGGTCTTAAAAAAGAATCATTTGTTGATGACTAAAATTCTGCTTCTTCTAAAGCCTTAGCACAAGAACAACTTCTTGTTTTAGGAATTTGATCAATTAACTCTGTTAGGATTTTTTTTGTTTTTTCTACATTTTTTGATAGGGTCTCTAAAACTTCTTTGGCAGTAACAGGTTTTTCAGCCCATACATCATAATCTGTTACAGTGGAAATTGATGCATAACACATCTGTGCTTCTCGTGCTAGCTGGCATTCTGGCACTAGTGTCATTCCAATAATATCTGCACCTGTGGTTCTGTAAAATTTTGATTCTGATTTAGTGGAAAATCTTGGACCTTCAATACAGACATAGGTGCAATCTTTATGCATTTTCAAATCTTGTTTTTCTGTTACTTTGATAATGGATGACTGTAATTCCGGACAAAATGGATCTGCAACTGAAATGTGAATTACTCTTCCTTCTTCTGAAAATGATCCTTTTCTTGATTTTGTAAAATCTATAAACTGTGATGGTAATACAAAATGACCTGGCTCTAATTCTTCTTTAAGACTTCCAACTGCAGATGGTGCTATGATTCTTGTAACTCCTAATTCCTTAAATGCCCAAATATTTGCCCTGAAATTTATCATATGGGGAGGAATTGTATGTTTTTTTCCATGTCTTGGAAGAAAAGCAATTTTTCGTCCATTAAAAATTCCTACAGTTATAGTGTCTGATGGCTTTCCATATGGTGTATCTATATCAATTTCTTGTGCATTTTCAAGTAACCCTGAATCATAAATTCCGGTTCCTCCAAAAATTCCAATCTCTACATCTTTCTCCATCAATATTTCACCAGTGATTTACAATTATAATTGCTAATTCCTTTCATTCCATTAAGCTCTGTTAACTCTATGATGAATGCAAAACCTGTAATTTCACCACCTACTTTTTCAATTAATTTTGCAGCAGCTTTTGCTGTTCCTCCTGTGGCAAGTAGATCATCACAAATCAATACCTTTTGTCCTTTCTCAATAATGTCTTTTTGAATTTCAATTGTGTCTTTTCCATATTCAATTGTATATGACAATTTTACAGTCTTTCCGGGTAATTTCCCTGCTTTTCTAATCATCATCATTCCTTTTTTGTATCTTGAAGCTAATATGCAAGCAAGAATGAATCCACGTGATTCAATTCCTGCAAATACATCTATATCTTTAGTATGAAAATACTTTGAAAACTCATCTGCAATTTCAGATAATGCTGATGGATCCTTCAAAATTGGACTAAAATCTCTAAATAAAATTCCTTTTTTAGGGAAATTTGGATATTCTGCTATTTTGTCTTTTAAGTTCATGACTATTTTCTTTCTTAGGTGGAATAAAATTGTTTGATACTAGTTTATTTCAAAAGTAGTTTCAGCAGCATTGAATGCATCAGAAGCTTTGATTGTGTATGTTCCAGGTTCTGTATCTTTAGGAACAAACCATGGAAGATTTATTTCACCTGCTTTTGATGCAGGGATTGACAATTTATCAATAACTACCCCTTCAGATGAAACAATTTCTATTGCAACAGTTTGTGCTGCTCCAAAAATCTGAATATTTTTTGATTTACCTAAATAAGTATCTGGGTTATCCACCACTGATACTATCATTCCTTCTTGTAATACTGCAATGACATCAAGTTCTACAATATCAAAGTTTGACCCACTTTTTGCATGGATCTTCCATGTCCCTGTTTTGGCATCAGATGGAATTCTAAATGATTCTTCAGAAATTTTACCATTCTTATCGGAGAATGATTCTCTTTCTTTGATCTGTTTTTCATCTGGATTCCACATACTGATGGTAAGGATAACATTTGGACTGGTGTTGCCTAAAATCAAAATTGAATCTCCTGGATGATATTCTGTTTTTGTAGTATTGATATCAACCTCACCTGATCCAACTTGTAACCCCACTGCAAAGATCTCTGTACTTTTAGCACTTCCTTTACTAACAACTGCTGAGTATACCCCTGATGCGTATCCCTTTAGATCCAAGGTATGAGAACCTCTTCCGTCTGGTTGCAGCTGAATAGATACCGTGTCTCCTTTTGGTTTATCTGCAGGATCAATAATTAACAATGAAACAATTTCGGATGCTTTGCCTGTAACTGTAATTATTGCAGTTTCAGTAGATTTGTAACTTAATTTATCAAATTCAATATTTACTGGAATTGTAGGTAATTGCCCTAGTCCTACAAAAATAAATTCTTTAGTCTTTTCTTGAGTAGCAATTAATGTGTATGTTCCTTCTGCTGTACTTTGAAGAGTTGGATATTCAAATTCTACTAAACCTGACTCATCAATTTCAAAAATATCTGAAAATACTTCTTTTCCAAGAGGATCTTCTAATGTTAACTCGATTGCTTTGTTTGGTAATGCTGTCCCATTAAATGTTATAGTTTCTCCTGGTTCAAATTTCAAACTAGTAGGAGTGATGATGATTACTTTGTCTGACTCTACCGTCCAGCTAATTGATTTGTTTGTTTTACCATCTGTTAGAACTCCGGTGTATTTGCCAAATGGTCTATCTAATGGAACAATAAGTGGTTCTATCTCCCAGTTCCCTTTATTGTCAATCTCTGCAGTTCTTGTCCTGATAACTTCTCCATCGGGTGAATTAATAGTCAATGAAACTCCTTTACCTGGAGTCCCAGTTCCAAAAATTTCTAGCAAATCTCCTCTATGTACAATATTTGGAATTCCTTGAATTGTTAGTTTGATATTTTCATCAGGAATTCTATTGTCTATCTCTCCTATTCTGATGCTGATTTTTTTCTCTTCACCTTCTTTATCCTTTATAATAAAATCTGCTCTATCTGATTTTTGATCTTCTGGAATTTTCATTGAAGTCATAAAGTGACCATCTTTATCTGTCACAAAACTTCCAATCTTTTTTGTATTGATATAGAAATCAAATTCTTGTGATGCGCCAAATTTATCTCCTGTGACTCTAATTGATGATCCTACGTTTGGCTTTTCTGGAACTATTCTAAATATTGATTCTGTAGAAATGCTGAGACCTGTATTATCTACAGCTTGAACATTTTCTGGGTTTTTAACCACTTTTGATAATTCTTTTGGTAATACTTTGCCTGTATCGATCTGTTCGTCTTTATCATCTAATGCTTTCCAATTAATTCCGGAGATTACTTTATCTGTTTTAACACCAAATTTGACAGATTCTCCTTTTTTGATTGGTTCAGATGATGTGAAAACAATTACTCCTTGAGGTGTTTTCTCTCCTACCCATCCTTTTTCAGTTTTAAAAGATTTGAAACTAAAATCACTACCAACCCAAATCCTAAACGTATTGACGTCCTGATTTTGCTCGTTTGTTAATTCAATTATTGTAGTCTCTTCCAGAGCTATGCTTGAAACATCAATTTCTTCAGCATAAGATGGAATCACTGTAAATGTAATTGAAAGTAAAATTGTAATTGAAAGGATGATTCCTCTCATTGAGGATTTGTTCATTATCTCCAAATTATCCATCTCTCTCTTAAACCTTAAACCCTTTTTCCTACATTGCTATTTTTTGATTCAGAATCTTTCATAAGCAAACTTCTTAAATCTTAAGCCTTGGCCTTTTGAAATTTAGTTGGGTCTGGCTTGGCAGCAATATTTTGGTATTGTCTAATTCTTTCAGCAATTAGTCTATACAATGATCTAAACTGATCCTTTGTTTTGTCTGTAAGAAAACCAGTATCTTCAAGGGCAATTTTTTCACAAATGTATCTAGTAATCTCTTCGTTATCAAATTCTCCCCAATCATCTTCTCTGTGGTCTTGCCAAATTTTTTTCAACTTTTCTAAAGCCCCTTTACCTTCTTTAGATATGACTTCTTCAGGAGTTAGATTGGAAAATCCTTCTCGTCTTAACTTTATCTCATAAGTCTGATTAACTGGATGCAAATAATCTTCAAGCGCAATATAGTCTTCGATTGATTCTAGTTTCTTTCCTTCTCTTTCAAAGAAAATGGTCTGAATAGATGAAAATTCATTTGATACTAGTTGGGCAGAAATCTGTTTGGATTCTTCAGAATTATCTAATAGAACAAATGTTCTGTATCCGTGATTTCTGTAAAAAATTGCTAATGGTAAAACGGAATTTTTGTTATAAGCTGCTACAACATTTAGAGGATTCATTGAAATATTTGGATCCTGTAAGAATTTATCAAAAGCATTTAGATACATGGCATCTGACATTGTCTCCACAATAATTATTGGCCTGGAATTTGTTCCTATTTCTCTATCTACGATAGATTCCACTTGACCTCTGGACAGTCCGTACAAAATTGGTGTTAATGTTTTATCATCAGCATTCCAATAATCGTAAAATATTCTACTCAGATGTTTTCTTTTATCTAATTCTACTACTAACAAATTGCCTGGCGTATAATCAAATATCATAAATGGAGAATGTGTTGCATACAAAACTTGGTTTGATCCAGCTAAGTTTTTCAACAAGTCAGAAATTCCCATTTGCTGAGTTGGATGAAGGTTTCTAGCAGGTTCATCCAAAAGTAACAATGCTTCTTTTAATTCTGCTCTCTGAGTTTCAGCTGCAAAGTTTACAATAAATGAAAATGTCCATTTGAATCCTTCTGCCCTTCTATTTAGTAATCCTGTGTTTGTGATTGTCCCATCTTTATGGACATCTGAAATTACCACACTCATGATATTCCCTGGATTATATCTCAAATCTACATGGATTGGATCCCCCTTCCATGCTGGATTTAGTTTTTTGGTCAATCTATTACTTGCAGCATTCAAAAGTTTGATGCATTTTGAAGGACTTTCTTTTACCTCGTCTAGTTCTTTCATATCAAGTTCAGCAAGATAAAATAGATTTCTTACTGTCTCTGCTTTGTCAAATTCTTCGATATATTCAATTGAATCTGCTCTTTCTCCTCTCTCTTCTCTGAGAAATTCATTAAGGTTGATGTTGCCGTAGATTTTTTTATAATCTGAAAAATAAACAAATCTTGGATGCAAATCCGATGCAATGAAATTTTCCAAGGCTGTTTTTATGCTTTCACCACTAAGTAAATTTGAAAATTGGTTTTCTGGATTTTCATAGATTTTTTCCCATTCTTCAATAACTTTTGGTTCTTGAATGGCAATTACATGAAATTGATTACTAAATTCTGCCATTCCACTATCAAAAGTTTCTTGGTTCTTTGGAACTGGTCCTTCAAAGAATTTTGTATCGATTTGTATTCTTAGATGGTTTGGAATTGTATCAAAAAATCCTAGTATTTGTCTAGAGAAATTTTCCCATGAGTTGATTCCTTGACTTTCATCCTCACTTAGTTCAATGTCTTCGAATTCATACTGGACATTTGGTCTTCTGTTTGTTCTGACTAGTTTAATTTTTTTAATTTCAGGTAGACTTGGAAATTTCTCCTTTATCAAATCTTTTTCATGTTGATTTAGAACAAATTCTCCTTCTGCAAGTCTTATCTCATTTTTTAATTCTTCATCCATTTCATCACAAAGATCTAACTCTGAGACTAATTCGTCTCTATTTAACAAGGTTAATGCCTGAAGAATTGTGGTTTTCCCACTTTCATTTCTACCTACAAAGGCAGCCAAGTCCCCAACTGTGATCTCACCAGAATCATGAATACAACGATATGCTCTAACTCTGAATTTTCTAAGCCGCATCTAGCGATATTTAGTTGTCTACGATTTAACTCATTCGTCAAATTGATCTCAAGTTTCAAATTTTGCTAAATAGATATAAGGGATTTACAGATCTTAAAACAAAATGGTGTCTAAAAGAATTTTTCTAGTATTTGTCTTACCTACAATATTCTCAATAGTATTTGGATCTGCTGTCATGAATGATATTTTAGAAAAACCTGGCAGGGAATTAAACATGTGGCCAATGTCTTATTCTGAAGGATTCTCATCCCATACATCTCCAATTGAAATTATTGGTCTTGCAAAACAATATTCTACAACAGCACCTGTAGAGATTCAAATTAAAATCGGTGATGTTTCTTTTGATTGTGGGGATCTCTATGTCACAATTTACTCTTCAACAAATGATGTGATTACACAGGGTGGTTATTTTGAGCAATGCTTTGGTATGGGAAATGGAATAATTCCAATTAATGATGAATTCTCTAAAACCATTGATTCTCCAGGCTCATATGAGATTGTAGCCGAAATGGTTTCAAAACAGTTACAGAGTATTTCAACTAGGGGAACATTTACTGTTAAATAGGCATGAATTTTTCTATGATAAATAAGAACTTGAATATGGTGATTTAATGGCAAAGAAAAAAGATACTTTAACTGATGAGGCTGCAAAAATTAAAGCAGAACTAGATGAATTAAAAAAGAAAAAGAAAGTTCTAGATTCATCACCTAAGAAAAAAGCTGAAGCAAAACCTGCAAAGAAAAAAGCTGAAGCAAAACCTGCAAAGAAAAAAGCTGAAGCAAAACCTGCAAAGAAAAAAGCTGAAGCAAAACCTGCAAAGAAAAAAGCTGAAGCAAAGCCACCAAAAGTGAAAAAATTAACTAAAAAAGAATTAGAAGAAGCTAAAAGAGAAGCAGAAAAAACTATAGAAGAAGAATTAGAAGAACAACTCACTGATGAAGAAATTGAAAATTTTCAAATTGAAAAAGTTGACATGGAAAGACTCACAAACAAAGTCTGCGATATTCTTGCAGAACGTGAATCTGAAGGAATGTTTCAAAGTGAACTCTGGAAAAAACTCAAACTCACAAGTCGTGATGGTTCTCGTTTATCCTTAAAGCTTGAAAGAATGGGGACAATTTATAGAGAAAAACTTTTAGAGAAAGGGCGTTGGACATACAAATTAATTTTAAAGAAAACTCCAATCAGTACTCAATCAATTGAAAACGCTCCATGTTTAGTTTGTCCTGTTGAACAGAAATGCTCACTTGAAGGTGAAATCAGTCCTAGAAACTGTCAATTCATTGAAGATTGGGTAATTGCTGAGATGAAAAAACCTGCGAAGGCCAAATGAAATTAATTGATGCTCGAAAAGATCATTATCGAAGATTAGCTCATGAACAAGGTTACCGAAGTAGAGCTGCATTCAAACTCCAAGAACTAAACAAATCTTATCGTCTTATTGGTCCTGGATTCTACGTACTTGATCTTGGTTGTGCTCCTGGAGGTTGGACTCAGATGGCTGTAAAATTGGCTGGAAACCAAGGTAAAGTAATGGGTGTTGATTTATCTTATGTCGAAGAAATTCCCGGAGCTCATATTATTCGAGAAAATATTGAAGATGAACATGTAATTGATGAGGTGATGACTTATTTTGGGCGTAAAGTCAATGCGGTAATTTGTGATCTTTCTCCTCAAGTTAGTGGAAATTGGACAGTTGATCATGCAAAGCAAATTTCATTAAATTATGATTGTACCAAAATAATGGACAAGGTTTTAGCTAACAAAGGTAATGCTGTTTTCAAAGTTTTTGACGGTGAGTATTCTATGGAATTCAGAGATTATGTAAAGAAAAAATTTTCTAGAATAAATCTTACAAAACCTAGTGCGAGTAGAAAACAAAGTAGTGAATTATATCTTGTTTGTTTAGGATTTATTGGATAGTCTGAAATATATTAATTATTTCATTAATGTTAGCATTTGTTCTAAACCCTGTTGGGCTAAATGATGTAATACTTGCTTGAAAGTTATTTTTTTGTAAATTTAAAATTGCATTTTCAAGTTTAGGTGGTGATGATTTCATTTTTGATGCAATCTCATCTAGTGTAAAATAAGTTGCTGGCAATTCTGATTCTGCAAGACATTTTCCAAGCATCTTCTCACAATTTTTATCTATTTGCAAATTTGGAATTTCAAGAATCATGTTTTGAATAAATTCTTTGTCAAAAATTTCTCCTATCCATAAAGGACCTGCAATACTAATTTTCTGATTACACAAATTACATTCTTTTTCTTGCTCTAATGATATTTTTCTATGACCACAATTTTTACAGTGCAAAATATATCCTAAATTTTCTTTTTGATCTGGTCTGTTTAGGACTTTGACATAAGTTCGATAGTAGTGCATTTCACTTTCCACAAATAATGGGATGATTTCTACTCCTAATCTCCCTGCAACTACTCTGAGACAACCTAAAATCAGCCTAATTGCTATTTCATTTCCATATTCTGTTCTTACTGGAATTCCACCATATTTTCTCTTACAGGCACTTTGAAAAAGCCCGTTGAGAACTTGAAGATCCGTAGCTGCAGTTGATAAAATTCCCCCATGCATGGTTGCTCTAATCCCACAGTCAAAAAATGCTGCAGGAGAGCCAAAGGGATCAATATCTACAATTGAGCCTCTTTTGCCCTTTTTTGAATATTTACTCAAAAATCTACAAACTTCTTTTTCAGAAAATTCAATATTTTTTAAATCATTTAGATTGGCAGAATATTCTGCCATTTCTAGGGCACTGGGGTTTAGATCATTTATTACAATTTTTTCTACTTGTAACTCTTTTCCAACTCTTAATCCTCTTGCACCAATTCCAGATAGTCCTTCTAAGAAAATTTTTGGTCCTTGAAATTTTTTTAGAAAAGCTGCATACGCAATAATTGAAAAATCTCTATTCACTTTAGCTTTTGGATTAAAGAATGCAGGTTTTTTTGGTGGAACTTTATCTGTTAGTGATTTTTTTGGTACAAGTAACTTTGTCTTACCTTCAATAATTTCTTGAAAAGAATCATTTGGAATTTCCAATTAACTTTCAGTTTTTTCTAAACGTATAACGGTTTAATACTTGTGCTTTACGACAAAATTCATGCAAATTTGTGGTATTGATGATGCTGGACGCGGTCCTATGTTAGGTCCATTAGTAATAGCCGGGGTATCAATAGATAAAAAAAATATGAAAAAATTAAGTGCATTAGGTGTAAAAGATTCAAAAAAACTTACTCCTAAATTACGTGAACATCTATACAAAAAAATTATTGAAATTGTAGATGATTATTACATTGCAAAAATTTCTCCTAGGTTGATTGATGCTAGTGTAAAGAAACATTGTCTAAATGGTTTAGAGGCAAAATATATGGCAAAAGTAGTTTCAAAATTAAATCCAGATATTTCATATGTGGATTCATGTGATGTAAATCCTACTAGATTTGGTAAAGAAATTTCTAAACTATCTGAAAATCATAAAATTAAATCATATCATAGGGCTGATAGTAGATTTGTAGTAGTCTCTGCTGCATCTATTCTTGCCAAAGTTTCACGGGATAAAGCAATTGCAAAGTTAAGAAAAACTCATGATTTGGGTAGTGGCTACCCTTCAGACTCTGTTACCGTAAAATTTGTGACTAAATATTATAAAAATAATCAAACTATGCCTAATTTTGTGCGTAAAAGTTGGAAACCTGTTCTAAAAATAATTGAAAATAATTAGTTTTTATATTTTGCAATTACCATTGCATGATCTTTGTCGTATGGATGCAAATCAATAGATTGTAAAATATCAAAATTCTTTTTTAACTTCTCTGTTTCCTCTTCAATAATCCTTCTAGGTGATTTTGTAACATCAATACTACGTGTTTTAATTACTAAAAAGAAATAACCTCCTTTTTTTAGATACATCTCACAATTATCTAATGCAATTTGCGTTTGATCTGGTTGTGCTATGTCTACATATACAATGTCAACTTTTCCAAATACTGAAAAGTATTCTTTTGGTTTTCTTGCATCTTGTAATATTGGAATGATGTTTTTTCTATATGATGCAACTCTATCCAGAAAATCTCTTGCAACTCTACTGGCATGTTCAACTCCAAAAACTATTCCGCTTGGGCCAACAATATCTGAGATGTGACTTACCGTCGTTCCAGTTGATGCTCCTAAATACAGAACTATGCTTTTATTTTCAAATGGAAAATATTCAAGATCATTCATTAAAGCTGCTGCTAATTTACTCCTAAACGCATCCCATAATCTGTATTCAACTCCTTTTTTGATAATTAATTTTTCTTTATACACTTGATTTCCAGGAACTAAATTTTCAGTAGCTAGTTTTCTTTCGCCTTCTGATTTTATCCAAAAATATGATTGGTTATCTTCTTCCAAACTTCTTTCTCTTTTTATTTGAACCTGGTCTTTCATTTCTTGAACTGCCTTCTTCTCTTCTTCTATCTCCACCTTCTCTTCTTCTATCTCCACCTTCTCTTCTTCTATCTCCACCTTCTCTTCTTCTATCTCCACCTTCTCTTCTTCTATCTCCACCTTCTCTTCTTCTATCTCCACCTTCTCTTCTTCTATCTCCACCTTCTCTTCTTCTATCTCTAAAGTTTCCTCCATCACGCCTAAACTCTTGAGGTTTTCTCAAATCTTTTTCAGTTGGATTTTCATATTTTTTACCAATCTCATCTACTCTGATGTTGAGTTTCTCAAGGAGTGTTTGGTTTAGTCCTTCTCCATAGACATCTACTCTTGCAGCAATTACTGCCTTGGCAGCAACTGCTCTGGCAATTTTCCCTCTTTGCCATCTAGGAGCTGCGTGAACCATGGCATGTTGGAATAACAATCCATGCTTTGGTGGTTGAGAACCTGTCTTCAATGATCTAAACAATGCTTTTTCAGCTCCTAACACTTGGATTGTACTAGCAGGTAGAGATGCTAACCTCTTGAGACTTCCAGCTCTTCCTAAAATTCTTGCACCTACTGCACTTCCAAGAATTGCTGTAAGGTTTGGTGCAATTTCTTGCATAGCAGTCTCAACATGCTCTTCCAGTTTTTTTCGTAATTCGTGAAAGTCTAAAATTTGTTTTGCAATTGATTGAACTATTGCTAAATTGACATCAGAAATATCTCCACCTCTACTTTTTGAAGAGATTAATGATAGCATCTCTACTTTTGATTCTGGAAAACCTGCTTCTTCAAAAACTTGTTTTGTTAATGATTCTCGCTTTCCAGCAAGTACAATTTGTGCATATCCGTTAATACTGTCAATAATATTATCTAGTTCTGGAAAGTGTAATCCATACCATTCTCGAAGTCTTGAACTTAGACCGTTTGCAATCTTGTCAATCTCATCTAACGAATTAATTGCTTGAATGATGTGAAGATCTGGACTTTCAGAAACCTCTGTAACTTTAGATGAAGATATTCCTAGGGCAAATTCTCTTAGTTTTCCTAATGTGTCCTGTAAATTAGAAGCATAGCCAGAATCTACAATTATCTGTGGTTTTGTTGCTTGAACATTATCTAATTGTGCAGCATCCATCAAGTAACAATCAATAGAATATTTTTTTAAAATCGCAAGCAATGATTCATCACTTACAGAAACTCCTCTTTGTATTGAAGCTAAATAATTGATTAATTCATTTAATTTTGATTCTTTATTTTTTACTAAAAGATACTCTTTAACTGGATTTGAGAAAGGAAATGCTTTTTCAATCTTATCATCATTGAAAACTGAGATTCCCAATTCTGTTAATATCACAGAATACATGACTAGTTGATTCTAAATCACCTTTAAAAAAGGTACCAGAATCGTGAATCAACTATTATATTCGAAACTAAGTTCATTATTCAAAGTGGAACCCAGTCTTGCAACTTCCATAGGCCAAATTCAATTAGATAGGCCTCTGATACTGGCATCTGGAATCTTGGGTATATCCTTGGATGTTTTTAATCGATTATATCGTTCTGGTGCAGGTGCAGTTGTAACAAAATCTCTTAGTACAGAGCCATGGGAGGGCTATCCAAATCCAACAATCTTTAGCGTAAAAGGTGGCGGTTGGATAAATGCCGTAGGTCTTTCAAATCCTGGAGCTCCGAATTTTGCTAAAATGATTGAGCCAAACCAAGATGTTCCGATAGTAGTTAGTTTAGTTGGTTCAATTCCTGAAGATTTTGAGTTTATGATAAAACAATTTGAAAATTGTAAAGTTACAGCATATGAACTAAATTTATCCTGTCCTCATGTTGCTAAAGTTGGTTTAGAAGTTGGCGATGATCCAGAACTAGTCAGAAAAATTGTGTCTACATCTAAAAAGTCAACTGATATCCCTATAATTGCTAAAGTAGGTTTAGGCACTACTCATTATCTTAACACTGTACGTACTGCAATAGATTCTGGAATTGATGCCATTACTGCAATTAACACCGTTCGAGCTATGGCCATAGATGTTGAAACACAGCGACCTATTCTTAGTAATAAATTTGGAGGATTGTCTGGCACTCCAATCAAACCAATTGCATTAAGATGTGTATATGAGATTTCTTCAAAACATGATATTCCAATAATTGGTTGTGGTGGTGTTTCTACATGGGAAGATGCAGTAGAGTTTTTCTTGGCAGGCGCATCTGCAATCCAACTTGGTAGTGCAGTTGGCGATAATTGGATTGATGTATTTGGTGAAATCAATAATGGAATTTTAGAATACATGAAAAGAAAAAATTACTCTTCAATAAAGGATATGGTGGGTCTTGCAAAGAAATCATAATCATACAACAATTGTTACAATTGAAAAAGTAATTGATGAAACTCCTACTGTTAGAACTCTGGTTTTTTCAGATGACGTAATGTCAAATGTCCTTCCAGGGCAATTTGCAATGGTTTGGATTCCGGGAATTAACGAATTACCAATGAGTGTAATGATCTCAAAAGAACCTGGTAAAGCAGCATTTACTGTAAGAAAACACGGCCCAGCTTCTACTGGATTATTTAATATCAAAGAAGGACAACAAATTGGAATTCGTGGCCCTTATGGAAATTCATTTGATCTAAAAGAAGGAAAACTTTTGTTAGTTGGCGGTGGAACTGGTCTTGTTCCAATGATGCGATTACTTTCTTTTGTAAAATCTACAGATAACGTTACTGTTCTGATAGGTGCAAAATCCAAAGATGAAGTTTTCTTTGAAGACCTAGCAAATAATATGTTGGAGAATAATTCTCACAAAGTACTAGTTTCAACTGATGATGGAAGTTATGGTGAAAAAGGCTTTGTCACTGATTTAGTTGAAAAATTAGTAAATGAATCTCATTTTGATGGCGTCTATGTATGCGGACCTGAAATAATGATGTACAAAACTGTTCAATCTGCACATTCTAGGAATATGTTTGTTCAAGCAAGTCTTGAGAGAATGATGAAATGTGGTGTTGGGATTTGTGGTAGCTGTTGTGTTGGAGAAGACCTCGTATGCAGGGATGGAACTGTCTTTGACGGTGAGCATCTTTCTTCAAACAAGGAATTTGGTCATTTTTACAGGAATAAGGCTGGAATTTTAGAAAAATATTGAGTTTCACTAGCAAGGTTTAAAATAAATCACAAAATTATTTTCATGAAGGAAATGGGAACTCCAAAAATTGTTTTAACTGCAGACAGAACTTTGATGTCGCCATATCGAGGACTTTCATTGGCAACCTTTTTTGGATGTGCACCTGCACTTGACCCTAATCGAGATAAAAGCAGTTTTTGGTACAAAATACTTGGAAATCAAGTAACTCCAAAAATTCTATTTGATTTTATTTGCAATTATATTCCTCACACAAATGGTGTTGCAAACTATGCACCATACGGCTTGAGAAAATTAGAAGCCGGTTTACTCCGAGATGGATTTAGCAGACAAGATGTAGTTGTAGCTCATCCTGATCATATAGAACAATTCATTGGTCCTCAAACTGAAGTTATTGGAACATATGAGATGGATCCTCTTGGCATGGGTCCTGTTACTATGACATTTACTTATGGTAGAAAACAAACATCTTATGATGAATTTTATAATGCTGAATTACATCATAGAATCAAAGCTGCTAAATTAAAAACTGGTAGTAAGGCAAAAGTAATTTCTGGTGCATCAGGAACTTGGCAATACAATTATGATCCAGAAAAAATTGAAGAGTTTGGCATCTATGCAATTTTAGAAGGAGAATTAGGTGGAATTGCACCTGAAATTGATGGACATGCTGGAAGATTTTTCAACTATTTGATTAATGGTGACTTTGAAAATATGGATCCTTTCAGAAAGAGAAGTGACTTTAAAGTTAACATTAAAGAGTTTGAAAGAAATGGTAAAAAAATTCATGGGCGATTTGTTAATTTCTGGGATAGACCTGAACTTGAAGAAATTCCTGACATTGTAGAACCAAGTATGCATGGAATGGTAGAAGTAATGCGTGGTTGTGGAAGAGGTTGTAAATTCTGTGACGTTACATTAAGATCATTGAGATACTATTCTCCTGAAAAAGTCAAAAGAGAAATTGAAGTTAACATAAAGAAAGGTGGTTCCAAGTCTGCATGGATTCACAGTGATGATATTTTTGTTTATGGAATGGATCCTAGAACTGCAAAAGGTATGGAGCCAAACAGAGAAGCACTAGAAGAATTATTCACCGCAATCATGTCAACTGGTGTTGAGCATACCAATCCAACACATGGTACATTGGCAGGTGCAATCGCTGACGAGAAATTAATTCCTAACCTTTCTAAAATTATTAAATCCAGCCCTGATAACATGATTGGTATTCAAGCTGGATTTGAAACTGGAAGTCTTAGATTAATTGGTAAATATGCTGATAGAAAACTTGCACCTTATGATCCATCTGAATGGCATTGGGTTGTTAAAGAAGGTGTCAAGACATTAAATCAAGACTATTGGATCCCTGCATTCACATTAATCATGGGTCTTGATAATGATGAAACTCCTGAAGACTCTTGGGAAACAATTCGTTTGCTCAGTGAATTAGAACACGAACAACCTGATTCTATGTTTACAGCTACTGCACTAACCTTTGTTCCAATCGGATTGCTTGAAAAATCTGATTTCTTTAACATTGGAAATGAAATGACTCCTGCTCAACTAGGTGTTCTTTACAAGACTTGGCAGCACAATTTCAAATATGGTATTCAAAAATTCATGACTAAGACCGGTTCTAAAGGACCTCAAAGATACTTCTTTAACGCTATTGCAAGATCTCTTGGTGGTGTTCCACTTGGTGCAATGGAAAGATATGCCCGTAGAAAGAGTAAGGAACACGAAAAAGTAATTGAGACTGTAAAGGCAAAATACTGGTAGTTATACAAATACATAAATTCACTAATTCCTATTCACAATTATGGCAACACACGGTTCACTTACCAAAGCAGGTAAAGTAAGAGGACAAACTCCTAAAGTAGAAGGAAGAAAGATCGTAGGCGATAGTTCTAGCGTTGCAAACAAAGGCAATTTCAAAAAACGATTTGTCCTCGGTAGATTCCCTGGTCAGAACAAACCAGGACAAAGAAGAAAGAGACGTTAGTCAATTTTTCTTAAAAATTATTATTTTACGATCAATTCTTAAAACAGGTTCTGTCAAGCCTACGGTTGGTATTTTAGGCGTAAAAAGTCGGTTGATGAGAATTTAGGCGGTACCGCACTAGGCGTGAGTGCGATCAAGAGATAAAACCTAGATGCTGTTCATTTGGACAAACATTTTCTGAAACGCTTCCGTTTCAAATTACGTGCTTTTTACATACTATACGTCGGCGGCGGGGATAGACTGTAGCGGCATGGATAACGGCGGTATTTGTACCGTACGAATTACCGTACAGATTTCCACTCCACGTACGATTTTTAGAATGTTAAACGTTTAACATTTGAATTCTTTTTAAAAATTAATGATTGACTTCATTCTGAATATTGATAATTATTATGTCATTTTTATACAAAAAATGCGTAGTGATCACATGAAACAAACGAAATCTTTAAACAATTATAAGATATCAAAAAGTCGAGCTAATATGAAACAAGATAGTAAAACAGAATGGTCAGAAAAACACAATGCTTTATTGAAAAAAGTAATGATGACCTCCGGTAAACCAATGGGTTTTAAATCCCCCGACAGTATCTTAAAACATCTTGAATCACTGGGAAATAGATCTTAAAGACGACGAACACCCATTTTATACCGATTTTTCTAATTTATCTGATGAATCTCAAGAATATGTAAAAGATTCCATACAAGAAATTGTCAAATACAAAAATCTTGCAGATTATGAATATACAATAACTTGTCCATCTATTCCAGTTGGTATTGTTTTATTACGATTCCCAAATAACTGTGAAGTAATAATACAAACTAGTCATGGTGTTTTGTATTATTTACGTGCATATGATAACATTGATGATGCTTTAAAATCTTAACCAGTTTTCAATTTTGCATTTTGAATTAACGTAATCCATTTGTTATCTCCATTGATTGTAATTCCGCATTTCTCACTTGGTGTCATGTTACCTAATGCTGAATGTGGACGAAAATAATTATGGAAGATTTCAAAACCTTTCAAAATTGGTGTATCTTTTTTCTTAACTCCTCTCATTACTTTTTCTCTGTCTCTAAATTCTCCATTCCATCTTTCCATCTTGTTGTTATTCATGTCGCCTTGTAAGTGAATGTGTTTGATATGTAATGTTCTATGCTGTCTTTTCAATGTCCAAAATTCTTTTTTGTATGCTTGATGATATGATTCTAAACCATCTGTAATGAACACTTTGGGTTTTGTCTGTGTAACCTGTTTTGATTTTTGTAATAATGAACTAGCATCGTGACCTTCTTTTCTGTCTGCTACTTCATGTGCAATAAGGTATCGAGTCTCATCATCTAACATTGCAAAAACATATTTCAAATCTCCACGAATTTTGACATATACCTCATCTGCACGCCATGCATCACCTACTTGCGGAGTGATTTTATCAATGTAAGATTCCATTAGTTTTGTGTATTTTTGAATCCAGTTGTAAATTGTCTGATGAGTTACATCCATTCCTAAGAATCTAAGTGATTTAGCCACGTTTCTTAATGACTCGCCTGAAAAGTATAGTTGCATGGCAGTAGTGATTCCCTTTGGGTTGTGCTTCATCTTCTCAAAGCCTAGATTCATTGAGAATGTTCTATGGCAGTCTGAACATGAGAATCTCTGGATTGCTGTATGCTTGTTTCGTCTGATACCGTATTTCTTGATGTTCTTGCCCTTGCAGAATCTACATGAATCCACACTAACAGGTTGGATAGTTACCTTGTTTCTCTCTCGTACCTCTTCTCTGATTTTAAGGGAAAATTCAATGGCGTGAATGTGCTTGCAACATACCTTTCTGAATCTGTGGTCTGGGCAGTCACAATGCCAAATTCCATCTGATTTGATAACATCATAATCTCTGTTAGTGGTTTGTGAATGAACATGATAATGATAGTCTGACACTCTGATTAAATCTGATTTTAGTGCTATCTGTTTTCCTTTTTCTTGACGGGGGTTTGTTTCTATCATGTTATACACATATGTGTATAACTATACTCTATTTAACATTTGTGTATATGTGTAAATCCTTATATCTGATTACTTTTTATTTGTTGTATTGGGAAGATTAGACTTTAATTTAGAAGATAAATTTGAAGAAAAATTTCGAAAAGAAGTTTACAGAAGAAAAGGTATGAAAAAAGGAAACATCACAGAAGCTTTACAAGAAGCGATTGAGTATTGGATTAAAGAGGGCGACAAATGAGTGAATCAGGGGATCAAGAATTCCCAACTGATGTTTATGGATACTATATCGTTCGTTCGAATCTGTTAATCAGTATGAATCAACTACGTGATGAAATACGACTATTGTGGAAAGATGGGAAAAAATGGAATGATAAAAAATTTGATGCAAATATGCAAACATTAGCAACTAGAAAACAAGAGTTGTTAGATATTGCACATGGGATCATGACTTCAGAAGATTATGAACAATATCTGGATATCGTTGAACTCACATTACCATTAAAATATCATAAATTTGATTTTAGAAAATTAAAGAAAGTAAACAAAGACTTTTCTCCCAAAAAATTAACTTAATATTTTTAATTTTTTATTCTTGTTTTTTCTGTATTTTCCTATAATGATTCCATACTTATCAACAAAAACCGTCATAAAACCACCTCCTTGAATATGCGATCAACCGATTTTTTACAGGTCAAAGTTTCCACCGTAGATTTGACAGAACCTTAAAACAATACTCTTATAAAGTACTGGTACCGTACCATACGGTATGGTAGAAGATTTAAGATTAGATAGTTTAGAGGGCGTAGGTCCTGTAACTACAAGAAAATTATCCGATGCAGGTGTCCACAACGTCATGGACCTCATCGTCAGAGGTCCTGTTGAAATTGCAGACATAACTGGAATGGAAAAGGATACTGCTGAAAAAATTGTCAATAAAGCCCGACAACATCTAGTTGACGGTGGAATAATTGCCAGTCACTTTACAAGTGCAACTGAAATTTACAAACATCGACAAAGTATTGGTAAAATTACAACTGGTACTAATTGTCTAGATACATTATTTGATGGCGGTATTGAAACTCAGGCTTTAACGGAAGTTTATGGTGAGTTTGGTTGTGGTAAAACACAATTTGCACATACAATGTCTGTAATGGTTCAAAAAAGCAAAGAAGAAGGTGGCCTTGAAGGAAGTGTTTTGTATATTGATACTGAAAACACTTTCAGACCTGAAAGAATTGTATCTATTGCCAAAGCTCATGATATGGATCCAGAAAAAGTTCTGGATAACATCATAGTAGCTCGTGCATATAACAGCTCACACCAAATACTGATTTTAGAAGAAGCCGGACCTATAATTGAAGAAAACAATGTTAAACTAATTGTTGCAGATTCTGCAGTTGGACTATTCCGTGCAGAATATCTTGGAAGAGGAACATTGTCAGTTAGACAACAAAAACTAAATCACTTTGTTCATTTACTATCAAGAATTGCAGAAACATACAACTGTGCTGCAATTGCAACCAACCAAGTTATGGCATCACCTGATGTCTTCTTTGGAGATCCAACACGACCTATTGGTGGAAATGTAGTTGCACATACAAGTACCTACAGAATCTACTTTAAGAAATCAGGTAAGAAACGAATCGCCAGAATGGTGGATAGTCCTCACCACCCTGAAGAGGAAGTAATCTTTGCTCTAGGTGAAGCAGGAGTAATCGATCCTGAAGAAGCTGAGAAAAAGACGAAAAAGACTACCAAAAAAGCAAAAGCAGCAAAAGAGCCTGAAGTGGAAACTACAGTGGAAACACCTGAAGTAGAAACTACAGTGGAAACACCTGAAGTAGAAACTACAGTGGAAACACCTGAAGTAGAAACTACAGTGGAAACACCTGAAACCGATGCTGTTGTGAAGTCTACAGTAGACCCTGAATTAGATGATTCAGAACCAATTGAAGAGTAATTCTTCTCCTTTCTCTTCAATTCTTTTTGAATTTTCTTTTATTTTCAATACTATTGATTAAATTATAATATCATTTGAGACAGTCAATACATAATGACTGATCTATATCGATTACTTCCAGAAGAGATGGAGCAATTAGTAATTGATATGGGTTATCCTAGATATCGTGCAGATCAAATTTTACTTCCATTATATTACAAATTTCCTAAAGACATCAACGACATCCCACAACTCCCAAAAAAATTAAGAGACGAACTTGTTGAAGCTGGATATACTATTGGTTCTGCCAAAGAAACTCATAGAGTTGTAAGTGAAGATGGTGAGACAACAAAACTTTTGCTTGATCTAAATAATGATAATGCAGTAGAAACTGTTCTAATGCAATACCCTTCATCAAAACTTGGAGGACATCCAAGATCAACTATTTGTGTTTCTACTCAAATTGGTTGCGCAATGGGATGTGTATTTTGTGCAACAGGACAGATGGGTTTCAAAACAAATCTTGCTGCAGAACATATTGTATCTCAAGTAATTCATTTTGCAGAAATTCTGGAACAACGAGGAGAACATGTGACAAACCTGGTGTTTATGGGAATGGGAGAACCGATGGCAAACTATGATGAGATGATCAGAGCAATACGAATTCTAACTCATGATAGAGGCTTTGGACTTGGGCAACGACACATAACAATTTCTACAATAGGTATTGTATCTGGAATCGATAAACTAGCAGAAGAAAATTTACAAATTGGTCTTGCAATATCCCTGCATTCCCCAAACAACAAATTAAGAAAAGAACTTGTTCCAACTGCGGGGCCAAATTCTGTTGAGGAAATTATTGAAGCAGGAAGACGTTATTTCAAAAAAACTGGAAGACGTGTGACATTTGAATATGCCCTAATGGATGGAATCAATGATTCCCCTGAAATAGCAGAAGAATTATCTAGACTTTTGAAAGGAAACGGCTCCCATGTCAATCTGATTCCGATTAATCCTACTGCAGGTGATTTTAGACGCCCATCAAAAAATAGAGTCCATGAATTTGAACGAATTTTATCTAATGCAGGAGTAAACTGTACAATAAGGGTGGAAAAAGGAACTGAGATCTCAGCTGCATGTGGGCAACTCAGAACTGACATTATAGGGTAATTTTTCCCAAATCCTGTTCTAAGTCTTAAAATAGGGCTTTCGGAGATTTGACACTTAATGGCAACTAAGAAATCTCATGGTCGTTCACATGGATTTAAACACAAATCAAGATCTGTTATGAAAAAAGACTCTCCAAGAGGAGTTTCATTCTTGTTACGTGAATACCAAGAAGGTCAGCAAGCACTTGTCATTATTGATCCTAGACAGCACAAAGGACTGCCACACAGAAGATATCACGGCAAAGTGGGCCGTATTACTAATGTTGGTAGACGAGCAATCACACTTGATGTAAAATTAGGTGATAAAACGAAAACCTTAATCACTAGATTGGATCACATTAAACCATTCGGTGTATGATATGGAAGAAGTACAAAAGAAACAAGCCATTTCTCTTTCAGAAGTTAAAGAAATTTTAGGTAAAGTTGATCCTGAAGAAATGGATCAAATTCAGCGATGGACCTATGATTATGTTTCAAAATTTGCATCAATTGAATCAAAAGATGCAAAGGAAATGAAAAAACAACTTATCAAAGAATGTGAACTAACAGAAGATGAAGCTGTTGAAATAGTTAACATTAGACCAACAAGTTTAGCTGAACTACGTTCATTTACATTCGGCTGGAAAAAACTAATTCTTGCTGAAACTCTAGAAAAAATGCTCAATATAATCAAGGGGCACTCCTAAGTTTTTCGGAGAATTTTATTTTGTATAGGGCACAATCCCCACCTAGAAAATATGAGGAACATGCATATGTTTTAGATTTTAATTCTAGAGGGAAATCATCAACTGTAAGAGGACGGGAAGGAATCATTGTTACTGCAATAGGAGAAGACCGTCTTACTCTTTTAGAAGTTCTAGGAATTCCAAATTCTACTTTTGAAATAGGTGAGAAAATCTATATCGGAAAAGATGGGAGAACCAAAGTTCTATCCGTATTGGGAAAAATGGAATACGAGAAAATCTCGTCATCTGCACAAAGCGAACTACCAACAGTTGTAGAAAACATTGTAACAAATAATGAATCTAAATTTGTAGAATACCTAAACAAAGCACAACCATTAACACCAAGAATTCATGCTTTGGAATTAATTCCTGGAATTGGAAAGACCTACATGAAAACAATGCTTGAAGAACGAGAAAAGAAAAAATTTGAAAGCTATGCTGATTTACAAGAAAGAGTCGGATTCAAAGAACCAGTTAAACATATTTCAGAACGAATCTTGGATGAAATTACTGGTGAAAGCCGAATGAATCTCTTTGTCAAGAGATGATAAAACGAAAACGATTTGGACAACACTTTCTCAACTCAAATTCAATAGCACAATCCATTGTTTCTGAGGCTAAAATCACAAAAAATGATGTTGTTTTTGAACTAGGAACTGGATTGGGCATCCTAACTCCATTACTTTGTAAAAACGCAAACAAGGTAATTTCAGTAGATGTGGATGTACGTCTAACTCAAGATGCAAAATCAAAGTTTTCAAACATTGATAATTTAGTTTTAAAATCTGGTGATGGCTTTAAGACAAAAGATAATTTTACAATTTTTGTCTCAAATCTTCCATATTCAAAAAGTAAAGAAGCAGTAGAATGGCTTGCAGAATCTTCTTTTTCTCATGGAGTTATAATGGTTCAAAAAGAATTTGCCGAGAAACTACTTGCAAAATCATCAAAAAAACGCAAGGCCGTAAGCGTTATAGCTAATTATTCTTTTGAAATAAAAATTCTCTCAAATGTGGGCAAAAACAATTTCTCACCGCCACCAAAAGTTGATTCTGTGATTTTAAAAATAATTAAAAAAAATGATATTAGCAAGGATCTAATCCAAACAATAAACAAAATTTTTTCATATAGGAGGAAGACTGTAAAAAATATTCTAAAACAATTCAATAAAGAGAGTGAAATAGATAAAAGAGTCGATGATCTTTCTGGAGATGAAATAATTAATCTTGCAAACCAAATTCTTAAAAAATGAAGAATACCCCCCTTCTGAGGATACTTTCTTCATTGTCAAAAATATTGAAGATGAAAAAGGAAATTATGCCTTGGATATTGGTAGTGGTTCTGGATATCTGACCAAACTACTGTCTGAGAATTTTTCTTTTGTAGTTGGAACTGACATTAATTATCCAGTACTACAGGGTCAAACCTACAAAACACAAAATCTTGTTTGCTGTAGTGGCTCTGATGCACTAAAAATAAAATTTGATTTTATTGTATGTAATTTACCTTATCTTGCAACTGATGAAATATTAGATATTGCAACAGATGGTGGTGCAGAAGGATTTGAGATTCCAAAAAAAATCTTTGATTCTGTGATTAACAATATTGCAGATAATGGAAAATTTGTATTTGTGACCTCATCATTATCTAACTATCAAAAATTAATTGATTATGCTCAAAAATTAGGCTTGAAAACACGAATCATGGCAAAAAAGAAACTGTTCTTTGAAGAATTAATTTTGGTAGAGGCTACTAACTAACTATTTTCTTAGATTTTCTTTTGCATATGTGATAATTGCATCAGTCATTTGTGTAGTTGATGCATTACCTCCAATATCCCATGTGACTGTTTTGCCTTCATTAATCACTTGGTATGTTGCATCAAATATTGCATCTCTGATATGTTTTTCACCTAGATATTCTGCCATCCAAGCTCCTGATAGAACAGTAGCAGTAGGATTTACTTTATTTTGCCCTGCAAATTGTGGTGCACTCCCATGTGCTGCTTCAAACATTGCAAAATTATCTCCCATGTTTGCAGAATAAATTAATCCAATAGATCCTACCAAACCTGAAGCTAACTCTGAAATAATATCCATAAACAAATTGGTACTTACAAGAACTGCTCCATTAAACTGCTCAGGAGCTACTACCATTTGTTGTGCCATATTGTCAATGTAAATCTCTGATAATTCTACATCCGATCCTTCAACTGCTTTTTGGGCACAATTCCAAAAAATTCCATCTGTCTCTTTTAGAATATTTCTTTTTGTAATTGCAACCATTTTTTTCATATTGTTTTCTTTTGCCCATTTCATTGCAGAATTTAGGAATCTGTCACAGCTTTGCCTTGTAATTTTTCTAATTGCAATTGCTGCATCATCATTAATTTTTACCTCAACACCAGTGTACAATCCTTCAGTTGCCTCTCTAAAACATACACAATCTAGTTTTCTGTTTGGTGTCAATCTATCATAAGTTTTAGTTGGTCTGATGTTGGAATATAATTCAAATTTTTGACGCAAAGTAACGGCTACACTTCTTGGGGCTCCTGGAACTGGTATAGTTGTTGTTGGTCCCTTAAAACAGGCATCAGATTCTTCTAAAATTCTGATTGTCTCATCAGGAATGTATGATTTGTCTTTTCTTCCATTTTTATCCCATTGCTCAGAGCCTGCTTCACACAGAATAATCTCTGATTGTGAATTGCATTCTTTTAGAACTTTGAGCATTGCCTCTACCACTTCAGGACCGATACCGTCTCCTTTCATTACTGCTGCTTTTTTACTCAAAACTGAATATTTTTGAAAAGTTTATTATTTAATTCTACCTTGCAACTTAATTCACATCTACATATTTTCTATAGTGATGATTTAATACCCAATTTATCAAAGTAATTTCAAATGCAGATAGTTCAAATCTCTGATCTACATGTTGGCTCTCAATTTTTACAAGATAAATTTGACACTCTAGTTACTGAGGTAAATGAACTAAATCCTGAAGTGATTGTACTTACTGGAGATTTGACAAATGAAGGTTTGATGAAGGAATATGAAGAGTGTAAATCAATGCTGAAAAAATTTAACACAAAAAAAATTATTGCAATTAGTGGAAATCATGATTATCGAAATACTGGTTATCTGTTATTCAAAAAATTTTTTCCATTTGAAGCTGTAAATGAACTCAGTGATGATGTTGTTTTAGTTACAGTTGGAACTGCTAGACCTGATAGAAATGAAGGTGAAGTAGGTTACAGACAGAATTTGTGGTTGGAGAGAACTATGAAAAAATACAAAGACAAAGTAAAGATTGTCGCAATGCATCATCATTTAATTGCGATTCCTGATACTGGCTCTGATCAACTAACTGTTGTTGATGCAGGAGATGTTCTAAGAACAGTTTTGGATACCAAAGTTGACATTGTTTTATGTGGACATAAGCATCGACCTTGGGCTTGGAATTTTAGAACTCTTACAGTAGTAAATGCTGGAACTGCTACTTCAGAGCGCGTTCGTGGTTTCTTTGAAAACACCTACAACATTCTCACAATAAATGACAAAAAAGTTCATGTAGATCTCAAAATAGTTGGCGGAAAAAGACTGCCAATTGATGAAATCGTTAATAATTACAGCCAATTTACCGACGAGTGAATTTATTTACAGATTAATTCTAGGCATATTTGTGCGGGGGTCGCCTAGCCTGGTAGGGCGTAGGATTGCTAATCCTATGTTCGCAAGAACTCGTGGGTTCAAATCCCTCTCCCCGCGCCATTAAAACTTAATAGACCGATTTGGCAAGTTTTGGTCATGGGACGAAGAAAAACACAAAAAATTATTCGCACTGGTCCAAAAAACGCAACTACTGGAATGTGTCCTGTTTGTAAAACAATTGGCAAAGTATTCCTTCTAGGTCCTCCTGGTCAAGAGAGAGGAAAATGTGAAAAATGTCGCCAAGAATTTGAATTATAGTTATTAAATATTATTTTAGGCGTCTGTAAATTTCTTTAAACTCTACTGAAAGATTGTATGAAATATTCAATATGTGAGTTAGATGATTCATCGATGTCATATTATTTCCTACTTGTCTTAGGATGGTTAGAGCTTTCTGTGGTGAAGTTGTTGATGGTTCCTCTTTACCACTCCAGGTTTTAAAAGAATCCTCTACATCTAAACAGAAATTCAAAACAAACTCTCTCCAGTTTGGCATTTCACTTAGTTTCTTTTTTCCTAGAAATACTTGTGACAATTCACGAAATTCATTTTTTCTATCAATGTATAGTAATTCTAAAGATTCATGAATTTTTTCTTCAGTGTATTGAGATGTATTGAGCATATACATTCCTTGGATACTCATAACTCTACAACCTCTAAATCTTTGAGTAACTTGTTCTCTAAACTAGACATTTTCTTGTGATAAATTCTGTTTTTTGCCCTCACTCGTAGTTTAGTATTACAACAAGAACATCGAATAAGATTTGTTTGAATAAATCTGGAACATGTGGTACACCATTTCAACCCATTTTGATATTTCAAACCCCCTTCGTATCTTTTTGTTATAAAACCAATACAATGTCCTTTACATCTTGGTGCCAATGAAATACAGGAAAATCCCTGTTAGATAAGATCACAGTATACTGTTGTTTGCAACTGTTTGCAAAATAAACTCCCTAGTTAATAGTAAAATTGTTTCATTCGTTTCGTGGACAGAACTATTGTCATGTTAATAGGGGTTATCTCCCTTGGAGTAACGCTTGGTATTTTCTTTTTAGATGCCGAATTACCTTTACAGTCATTTGCAGAAAACAACTCTGTCCACAATTCCCCCACAACACGTACCTACACTGTAATTGCTGAGGACACAACACTTGAGATTGCACCTGGAACTAGAGTTGAATCTTGGACTTACAATGGAACCATACCTGGTCCAACATTGAGGGCAACTGAGGGTGATCGAGTGATTATTAATTTTATCAATAATGGAAAACTTCCACATACAATGCATTTTCACGGGGATCATAATGAGAAAAATGATGGAGTATTCCAAGAAGTTCTTCCAGGTGAATCATACACCTATGATTTCACTGCAGAGCCTGCAGGATTATTCATGTATCATTGTCATGTGATGCCTGTATCTGAGCATATTCGAAATGGATTGTATGGTGCTTTCATTGTAGATCCAAAGGAAGGATTAGAGCCTGCCAGAGAATACGTTCTTGTAAAAGGCGAATATGATTTAGAAGACCAAGAGACTTGGACTCCAGATTATGTTTTCTTTAATGGATATGCTGATCAATACTGGAATAATCCATTACCTGTAAAGACTGGAGAAAAAGTAAGATTATACTATGTTGACATGGGTGCAATTGCTGCATTTGGATTTCATATTCATGGAACAATATTTGATACAATAATATCTGGAATTTGGGAAAACGAACCAATCAAAACACAAACTTGGGAAGTAAGTCCAGGAAATGCAGCTATCTTCGAGGCAACATGGAAAGAACCAGGAAGGTATCTTTTCCACTTGCATGGTATACCTGAAGAGAAAGGCACCATGGCTTACTTTGATGTAAGGGATGTTTCTTCTGATGTAGTCGACGGAGTAGATATTGCAAGAACCCAGTCTATTGACATGTGGGAGTGGCAAAAGCAGATTGCGATTAATTTACAACAACCAGATACGAATGGCAAAATTACAAAAATATCTGCTAGTTCGTCAGGACATGAGCAACATGG
The DNA here is from genome assembly GCF_054095825.1 of Candidatus Nitrosopumilus sp. bin_68KS. Classification (NCBI taxonomy): domain Archaea; kingdom Thermoproteati; phylum Nitrososphaerota; class Nitrososphaeria; order Nitrosopumilales; family Nitrosopumilaceae; genus Nitrosopumilus; species Candidatus Nitrosopumilus sp. bin_68KS. The sequence goes on along the minus strand of NZ_JBSWSP010000010.1, from coordinate 16,643 downwards.
TGTTCCAGTATCTGCTGAAATTGATGAATCTCACATAGTTGAAACTAATCTTTGTGATGTAGAAACAGGTTCTGCTGTACCATCATCAAACAAATCATTCTATCCAAAATTCAATCAGGCAAATGTTGGAGATACCGTAACATGGACTAACAAAGATGTTTCTGTACATACTATAACTAGCAATGATGATCTATTTGACTCTGGAATGATGATGCCTGGTGATACATTTGAGCAAACCTTTGAAGATGTAGGTTTGTATGAATACTATTGCATGCTTCATCCTTGGATGACTGGAACAGTGAAAATAAAATAATTATTTTTCAAATGACAATTCCATCATTCTATCTTTAATGATGACATCAATTTTTTTTTCAAATACATCATTGAAAATTAATTCTAATACTGTTTTGTGATATAATGACCAATTATATCCTAAATCATGTTTAATTATGTAATTGTTAGTTGAGTTTTTTACTGTGTGATTCATTTCAAAATCTGATATTTTCATTCTTGTGACAAACCATGATACAAAAGAATCAACATCCGTAGAACCTTTCATGAATGTGGATATGTCTGATACAATACTTTGACCAATCTGTTTTGCAAGATCAATTGTTTCTTGCTCTGATAGCTTTCCAAATAATGCACTAACTATTGGCTTTGCTACTGGAATCATGCCTACTTTGGGCTCAAACATGTCCCAGTCAACATATCTTGTAAATATTTTATTTGCCAATACGTTCAAGCTGACCCCCTCGGATTCTGATTCTGATCTTAGCTTATCTAAAACGTGACTATCTAGTCTAAATGACATTGTTTCTGTTTTCTTTTTTTGTTCTTCTGACAAGTATTATGCCGTATTTGTTGTATGTTAATAATGTATTTTGTTTTTCAATTATTCTTTATGTTTTTGATTATTTCTTCTACAATGGCTATCTTACTCTTTATCATTTTAGAAATATTTTCTCTTTCTTCGAAATTCATGTCTCTTCCTAATTTACATTGAGCTGTAGCAAAGGCAATCCCTTGAAGATCTCCCATAAAATACCCATACATAAAATCATACGGATTTTCAACATTTCCAAACTGTTTGACAAATTTTTTTAATACTTTTTCTGATGGCTTTATTTCATTATATGCTTCAATTGATGCGTTAAGACTATCTTCTATAGATTGTTTGAATTCTGAATCATTCATTTTTATCTTTTTGAACAACATTCGCCCATTGGAATTTCATGACCATGAGGGCATTTTCTCGGATGTTTTAGCATTATACATAAAGCATCTGTAAATTGTTTTTTCATATGATGCTCAATTCCACAAACCATTTCCTCGTCAATTTCTACTTTTAATGCACTATCCATGAGAACTTCAAGTAATCGACTATTTCTCATCATGCTTGCTCCTATTTTTTCACCCTCGTCAGTTAGTTTCACTCCTGACTTGTTATAATTTACAAGATTTTTACTGTTTAATTTTTTGAGCATTTGAACAACACTTGGCTGTCTGATGTTGAGCATTTTTGCAATTGTGTTAATTTTTACCGCTTCATCCCTTTCTTTAAGATGCCAAACTGCTTTGAGATACATCTCTATGTGTTCTGCTTCTGCTGTTCCAACAAATAATGCTTCATCAGTCATTTTACACTCTCAAAAATTATATTTTTCATTTTTTCTACTCACACTATTTTCAATGCTCCAATTCATTTGAGCATTCTGTAGAACAAACATCATCGCACCAATGCTCAAATTTTCTTCCACACACAATACAAGTTTTCATGATCTACAAAATACCTCTTTTAGATTTATAATGTTTTTAGAATTATCTTTCATGATTTCTATCTCATCCTTATTTTATGTACTCCACTAATGATAAAGTAGATTCCACCCCTTCCATCTTTCTGAGTTTCCATTGGATGGCATCACGTAAATGGTCCAAACCAGTAGATTGTAATTTTACAACGATCCTCCATGGGCCATCTACTAATGTGGATTCTTTCACAACATCGATCTCATTTAATTGATTTATTATAAAATTCATTGATTCATGTTTACACATTATAAAAACAAATACAACACTAGAAGTATCCTTCATTTATCAAATCTCCAAAATTGATCTAATTTATTATGGAAAAAAGAAATGATAATATTTTCCTCCTTTTTAATTTTAGTTTTTTTCCTAATTTCGTGATTAGAATTTCTCAAAATTTGTATTTCTAATGAGGGTGTTTTGTAATTATAATGTGGATGAATTTGTTCACAATATGTTCTAATCATAATCTAGGTACATTTTCAATGAATATAATGACTGAGTATACATTGTGGTAAAATGTCATACAATCGTTAAACAAGTGTAAAAAGATATTTTCATATCTAGATTAAAATCAGTGGGTTTTTGAATATAATTGTGAAAAATGAGAATAAAAAGCCAGAAACTGAACATGCAAGTTTTAGAATTAACAAAAAGATTCTTGAATCATTAAAGACTATTTCGAGAGAAGATCATCTGAGCCTCAATACGTATGTTAATCGTATTTTTGACTCTCACATAAACTGGAATCTGTTGGCACCTGAAGTTGGATGGGTTGTCATGTTAAAATCTGCAATGAAGGAAATTATTAAAACTCTAGATAATGAAACTATAATTCAAATTGCAAGAAATTCTGCAGAAGGTGGAGCCAAAGAAATTGCATTATCTATGCGTGGAAAATATGGTATTGATGAATGGATTTCCATATTGAAAAATAGGGCAAAATCATCTGATTTTACTTTGAAAGAATATCGAGAAAAGGATACAATCCGATTGGTATTATATCATGATATGGGAGAGCGATGGTCTTTATTTTTTGAAACTTATTACAACACTATCTTCTTTGAGTTGGGTGCTAACATCCAATCCGAATATACTGAAAATTCAATCATGTTAGAAATAAAATCAAAATCTCTAAAATAAACTGATTTCAAATTTGCCAAATTAGTTCAAAGTCTGATTGACGATTTGGCTATATGCTTTTTATTCTCTCTTGGGAGTTGAATTTAAAAAAATAATATTGCTAGCCTAAGATACCGCTAGCAACAAGATAGGCACCTGCACCAATTCCAATTACTACACCTATTCCAATGCAGATGAGATCGAATTTTACAACCTTTTTGAAAGGGGCATGAACCATTTTGTCCCAGTTTGAGATTTGTTGTGATTTCATGATTATAGTTGACAATAGTTGAAGATAGACTATGGTAAGCTCTTTAGCTTACCCTTGTTAATCATCAAGAGTATTGTATCTATTTCATGCGCGAACAATATTTCCCTAGACAAGAAAATAACCGCATATTTTTTACACAATGTTCTCGATTTACACTAATGGAGATTATGTGATGACATTTACACTAAAACAAAAAGTAAAACGTGTAATACCTCGCCACAAAAAGGCATTTTATGGATTCTACGTTATTGCAATTGTTTCTATAGTGGTACTATCATTAGTGTTATAGGAGAATAATCTGATGAAACAAAATACAACAATGTTTGTTATAGTGGGAGTTATAATCGGATTCAGTGTTGCATTTGTTGCATTTATTCAATCTCCAGAAATTCAAACAACTACTGCTGAATCATCTGATGTATGTCCTAAATTTACAAATCCCAACCCTAAGACATTATCTTATACGTTAATTGCTCAAGATGCTGAAATTGAAGTGTCACCTGGCGTCAAAGCCAAAGTCTGGACGTACAATGGAACAGTTCCTGCACCAACCTTAAGTTTCAAATAATAATTTCAATATCACTATGCAATCCATCTATGAAAAAAAACAAAAATTTGTTCTCAAATGTTAGTCTTCTCTAGGAAATTTTCCATTCTCATCAAACATATCTTGGACATCTAATGTAGAATTTCCATATTTCACGCTCAGATTCTTATTGACATCCATGATTTCTTTTTGCGTTACAGCAGCTTCTTGCTGAAAGATTTTCATGGCTTCAAATGATGATTTTCCATCTTTGAGTGCTTCTTCTTTGGCATCCTGTGCATGTTGAGAAATTTTTTCTGTAAACAAAAATTGTTGCCAGAATATTGCTCTAACAGAACTATCTACCTCCTGTATGAATCTGTAGAAAACATTTCTGGGACTATTGGATTCATTTCTCTTTTCAGATTCTTTCAAGTCGTTCTGCAGATCCTCTTTGGCAAGTTGCCTCTTCTTATCAATTTCTTGTTTCTCTTTGATGCTTGTTTCTCTTTTTACTTCATCATTTTTTTGTTTTTCAATCTCTTGTATCATTTTTGAAAAAGGATCCAACTCAATTTTTTTATCAGTTATTATTGGAGTTTTTATCACTGGTTCTTGAATTTTTTTTGTTTTACTTTCAATTACTTGGTATGTGATTTCTGCACTTGTGTATCTGTTATCTTTTTTTGCATAGACTGTGATGTTATCTTCTCCAATTTCTACAGGAACAGGAGATGTCACTGAAAACTGACCTGTTGAATTAGTTGAGGTTTTGATGATTCCAGAAGGAAAGTACACGCTAATCAAAACTTTGGAAACAGGTTCGTCATCCAAAGTAATTGTTTCCCCATATATCGTTGAATGCTGACCTTTTTCATACTCTGACAAACTACTGACAGTAAGCATGAAATCTTCTACTGCCCATGCAGGGTTTGCAAGAAAAAGCCCCATCATGCATGATAGTAGTACTATAGAAGTTATTTTGTACATGCGTTTGATTTGAAAAAATAAAGTTAATCCACAGTATTCAAAAAAATGATCAATGGATTTGAAATTTCTAGAGTCGGATCGAGGATTGTATTAGGAAAAAAAGAGATTAGTTAATCATACCTTGGAAGTTTTCCATACTTGTCAAAAGTAGATTGAACTGAACCATCTGCCAATCCATGCTTGATGTTGAGGTCTTTGGTAATGTCAATTAGTTGCACTCTTTTGATGGCACCTGCATTGTGATATGCCTCTCTTGCTTCTTGAAGTGAACCACCATCATCTAGAACTAATTTCATTGCTTTTCGTGCCTCCGATACCTTTTGCTGCTGAAAATTGAACATATCCCAGTACACTAACTGAGTTTCAGCAGGTTTTGAAGACACAAAACTGGTAAAGGATGCCTTTGGCGTATGATCTTTGTATTTTTCAGTCATTCTGTCAAGTTCTTTGTTCAATTCTTGTTTTGCAACGGCTCTTTGTTGATCAATGAATTTTTGGTGTTCTTGTTGTTTTTTCTTTTCATCTTTGATTTGGGCCATTTGCTTTTTCATCATCTCTATCTTTTCCAGTATTGACTTTGCAACAGGATCTTTGTTAATTTGTTCGTCATTTCTTACTGTAAAATCATTGTCTTGCATTGTTTGTGCAAATGCTTGAACCGATTCATTTACTGAAACAGTTGATAATAACAAGATTCCAAATATCGTGCTATAGATTACATGTTTTGAATTATTTCTAGTCATTGAATATTATTTTTCATTTTTTCTTTTAGTGATTATTAACAATAAAATAGCAATCTTAATCTACAATAAAATTAATTACGTACAGTTCAAATTCAATCTTGTATCATAAAGTTCTAAATGCAAACTATAATAAAAAAAACATTGCAAACTAGAACTGATAAGTTTGGATTATTAGCTATTGTGATTGGTATTGTTTCTAGTGTGTGGATTTTTGGATTTGCAGATAATGTTTTTAGTGCGTTACAAGCTGGGTCTGATGAAATTTCTGATGTATTGTTTAATGAAAACTCTCTTGAACAAAGAGAACTCTCTATTATTGAAGAAATTCTTCAAGAAAATATTGCGCCTCCACCTTCTCAACCTGTCTTAAGTGAACCTACACTATCAAATTCTAAAAAGAAATCTGAATCAATTCAATCAATACCTGAAGAACCAATAATTCAACATGTTGAGAATGAGATAAAACACGTTGAACCCAAAGTATCTCTTGAGAAAAAAATAATACAATTAGAAAAGCAAACTTTCATTCTTTCTGGTGATGGTAGTGGCTATGAGGGTGCAGCACATTTGTCTGAGCATGCACGACTGAATTTTGAATTAAATCCAGTTTCAGGTACAAAACTAGATGAATTTAAAATTAAAAGTGGAACTCTCAATGTTGGTGGTCATACTTTTGTAATTGGAGGCGGCTCTGTAATTTTGGATAAAGGCATAATTTCAATTAGTATCAAACATGATGATCATAGAGATCCATATCTTGATATGACTGGAACTGTACAGGGTTCAATCATAAATAATGAAGATCCTGTCATTTCTTTTGAGAATCAATTACTTGGATTGACAAAAGAAGACAAAACCCCAATACATCTATCTCTTGAGTTAACGATGAAAATTAAGGATTAGATGGATATTCACAGTGTAAAGATTGGTGTTTCTGTGTAATAACAAATGTGACAATTTCAAACTTGATGGGATTTCCAATAAACTAAGTTATGGAAATGGTTTCAAATGGTATTCGTGCTGTCGTAGATTTTTAAGAATTAATAAATTTCGATGTCCTTGCTGTAATGTTATTCTCAGATCTAGTCCTAACAATAAGATTAATGGACGATTAGGGTTTCTCTAGATGGTTTTTCTTTTTCCTCATTATTCCAAAAAAGAAACTGATTAGAATACTCAGCATAATTACGGATAAAACCAAATCAAATGAATCATCATCAAATGGTAATAGTTCTTGGAGTGCTTCAATTCCTAGATATATTGTAAATAATGAAAAAGCAGCTGCAACAAATTTTAGTTGAGGAATTCGTGTCTTTTTGTAGGCTGATATTGCCATTATTGTTAAAAGTATGGAAAAACATGCAATAGCAACAGAAACAGAACCTGCAATCAAATCATCTTGAGTGACAACATCTATTGGATCATCAAACGGATTCAAGTAATCAAATTGTAATGACATTTTTGATAGAAACGATAACTGAGAGTTAAACATTCTATCTAGTACCTATAATTATTTTTCATCAAATGCTGAAAATAAATCTGTCATGTTACCTACCATAGTGTTCCATACAGTTGATTTACATTTGTTAATGTTGCTTAGTACATTATTTCTGTCTATAAGACGGTATACTGTATATTTTCCAGAATATTCTGTTTGAACAACTTGTAATTCTATCAGTCTTTTCATGTGCCAACTTATTGTGGAAGATGATAATCCAACACCATTAGCTATTTCTTGATGCGTGGATGGCTCATGCTGAATCAAAAATATTACAATATTTCGTGGAGAATCCAAATTTAATACTGAAAGTATTTTATCGTCAGACTCATTGATATGGTAATAGTTTTTGTAAAATTTTGTTTTAGTTGATTTGATTTTCCCTTCCCTTTCAAGCATATTAAGATAGTATTGTACAGTCCCCATGGAAAACCCTAGATTGTTTTTGATCTTTCTGAGATGAGAGCTAGGATTATTCATAATAAAGTCTAAAATCTTACCTTTGGGGGATTCTAAAATTTCATCCATGCATTTTATTCATTAAATCACAGATTTAACCTATTCTACAAATAATTACAGTTTTTTGATAAATTTTGTTTTCTCAGATCTAGACTTGTATCATATAATGTTTAAACTATATTTGCTAGTTGAGATTGGTAGGAAATACGCATATTTTTAGAACGACCTCTTATGACTTCATCATTCCTACCTTAAATTCAATCTTGTATCATAAAGAAAGTATATCAAAATTTGTCAAGAAATTATAATTGCTAGAAAATTTTCATAAATTTGTCATTTTTGCTGTGATGGTAATTTTCATCCTAGTGGGTTTGATGGCTTTGGGGGTATTTTCAGATGTTATGTTGTTTGATATTGATAATGATGATGATCAAATTGCAGATAAATTAGATAACTGTATAGAGATTAGCAACAATGACCAGTCAGATTTTGACAATGACTCTATAGGAGATCCTTGTGATATAGACGATGACAATGACGGTATTGTTGATGAATTAGATGTTTTTGATGATGATCCCACAGAATGGGCCGATTTTGATTTTGATGGAATAGGCTCAACAGCAGATGAAGACGACGATAATGATGGTATATTGGATATAATGGATGATGTTCCTACTTTATCTTCAGAGGTTTTAGCAACAAAATATCTCCAAAACATAAAAGATTGTGCTGAAATGGATGATGGTTCTTCACGTCTGTTATGTTATTCTAATTTCTTTGGGGTTTTAGCTGAACATGAGGACAATAATTCAGATGCTTTGGAGTTATCCATTGCATTATCTAAACTGGGTGCAATAGATGATTGCCACTTTGTTTCTCATGAAGTAGGACATGTTGCATTTAATAAAAAACCAAATGTCGCTGAAAATCTAATTGGAATGGATGGAACTATGTGTAGAGGCGGCTATTTTCATGGTGTGCTGTCTGCTTATTTTCATGATGAGCAAGAAAAAAACAAATCACTTCCATCTGATTATAACGTAATTTGTAATGAATTGATAGGAACTTCAAACTATCAAGACTGTGTTCACGGATTGGGACATGGATTAGTACATTATTTTGGTGAATATTTGAACTCTTCATTAGAAAAATGTCATGAAATGTCATTTTATCAAAATAGATTATGTATGAAAGGAGTGATGATGCAATACACTGACAATGTTCTCACTAGACAAGGGATAACTTCTGATACTGTTTCTAATCTTTGCAATGAATCTGAACTAGATAGTATTGATTTTGTTGAATGCAGTATGTCTATTGGAACTACATTGGCATTTTTCACCAATCATGATGTTGAGGAAGGCTCAAAGTCATGTAAACTAATTGAACATCAACAAGGACAAAATTATTGTCTTGAAGGTTTGCGATTAGAAATTCAAGATTCTGAAAAATATGATATCGAACCACTTACTGAAGATGTGAGGAAAAAATTTCAACCGCAATTTATTGAAGGAACATCAAAAATTATCGATATAGATACTTCTGCAATAGTTTCTGATTTCCAGTTTATTCCAGAAGCTGGCATGATCTCATTTTCTATTGACAGCCCACACCATGTTGTAATGTACATTCCAAACGAATTTGTCACATCCAAAATGACAGTAACTGTAAATGGTCAGATTCCAAATGAGTTGAGTGCAAAAAATAATGTCTTAGGAGAAGACATAGCCGTGATAAGATTTACTCCAAATGATGCTGGTTTGGTATTGATTACTCCGTTTTCCTAAGTATTTATTCAGAATAACCAACTCATTAAATGAACTAGTCAGTACTTCCTAGTCTAAATTATAGTCCAAAAAGCTAACCTGTCCATCAAAATAATTACCCATAACTTTTTAAGACATTTTTTTCATAATAATAAAATATGAATTCAGAAGCCGAAACAATCTATGAGCGTGTAGCAAAACTAGAAGATGAAAATGCATTGCTTAGAACAGAAATTGATATTCTCAAAAAAGCATTTAGAAATAAAATTGCTCGTTATGAAATATGTATGATTAAGAAAGGCAATGATATAGATTCAATCATTGATTAATTTTTTGATTTTATACTTCTAATTAATTCTAAAATAAAATCCACATCTTCTGCGTTTGGGTTGATCTCCAAATATTTATTCAAATATTTCAACGCAACTTCATAATTTAACATTCGATCTTCCAAAATTCCTTTATCTCTAATGTCTTCAGGGGATTCTGGTTCTATTGCTAAAACCATGTTGACACATCTTAATGCCTTGTCATATACAAATGATTGAACATAAGAATTTTTTAGATTGCGAGTCATTCTAACTAGAATTTGTTCTGGTTTTACTTCATCTAAATATTCTGGCTGAAATTCTAGTTCTCCTCCAAAATTAACATCTAAAATTTCTTGCAAGTCATCAATATCTACTAGTCTGCCATCATAGAACGGATCTAAAATCATCTCTTCGTTGTATTTTACCAGTATGTGGCCAGGAAATCCTGCAATCTTTAGTTCCAACCCAATAAACTTTGCAACTTCTACATAAAGAATTGATAAAGTAATTGGAATCCCTGATTTTTTATCAATAACTTCGTTTAGGAAATTGTTTTTTGGATTGTAATAATCATCATCATCTCCGCTGAATCCTAGATTTTCAAAGAGATGCTCATTTAACATTGAAATAAGATATGTTGGATTTTTTACATCATTAATTGACTCTTTGAGTGACATTCCTATCTTACTAATTTTCTTGATGTAATCATCTACATTTAGATCCGGATATTCAAGAATTTGTGCAAACTTGAGACATTTTTCTACCAAATTAAAATTTGGATTTTTTACAAATGCAAACCATTCTGCTACAAGTGGATCAAATTTTTCTTCCAATTGATTAACTCAGTTTTTTTAGGTATAATTGAGGATCTTTTAGTTCTCTTGTGTTTGGTGGAATTTCGATCATTTTTTTGAATGTATCCTTGCCTAATTTCTCATATACTGCTTTAGTGAAATCCTTACCCATACTCTTTCTTACCTGGTATGATGAAAAGTCAGTTCCCATAAATGTCATAAGATAATTCTGAAAGTCCTTGTCTTCTTTTAGAATATTTTCAATTGCAAATCCTGCCATTCCCTCCATTGCAGTAAATGCTGCATGGTGCTGCTGAATCGGAACTAGCCATCTTTTGTAAATGTCTAGTAACTGTGGAATTGATTCACCAATCTTTGGATCAATTTCCACATGTGTGAAAGTCATCACATCTGGCCCTATCTGTTCAATTAAGAAATGATCTGGGTTCAAAAAGAAAAACAGATTTGCTTTTTTTGCAAACGGAAAATCATCAGGTACTGCCTGCAACTGACAATACTCTGAGAGCCTGTTTACTGTCTCATTATCTAGTGATAGGATAATTCCTGCAAGTTCTTCGTTTATTCTGTTTACCTCCATTGCAGCATTTTTGTTAATTTGGTGAAGATTTCCTTGAGTAGAGTGAATCAATTCTTCTAGAACTGTCATCTTTACTGCCCCAAGATAACCTGAATTGACATTTTCAAATCTCGACTCATATGGTTCTCCCTGCTTGTGGAGAATAATTTGTGGATATCTTGACAAAATGAATTTGTTCAGATAAATCACTGAATCAAGATAATCTCCATATGTTGTTGTAATTTTAGAAATGTATTGAATTGCATATGTAGAATATACCAAGTATTTTGCAGTATTTTCTTTCATTAGTTCTGCAATACTTTTCAAGTCTTCTTTTGCAACTGCGTTGAATAGTTTCTTTACAAATTCTTTTGATTCAGAATCTGCAAATACCTTATCCCCTTTGAGTCTCTTCAAATCTTCTAGTTCTGGAAATTTTAATTGCAAATCATCTGCAACTTTAATCCCTAGAAAATCTTGAACCTTTTCTTTGAAATCCGGAAATATCTCTTTTGCAATCTCTTCTAATCCTTTGAATTCCACCTTTCTTGCAATGTCTTCTCGGGCATTGATTGCAAGCTGCATAATCTCCTTTTCTTCATCAATTTCAACTGATAATTGGCCAAATAGGGCTTCGGCAAACTCTTCAAATTCTCCCAATTTGCATAAAATCGAAAAATACTACATTTAACATTATCTTGATCATTTCATCAAAGAAATTATTAGTTAATTCATCTCTGAGCAAACAGAAATGCTAGAATCTACTATTGAATTCTTGAGATGTGTTAGATGTGGCTCTAAACTTGAACTGGAATCCTTTGAAATTAAAAAAGAAATCGAAGAAGGGATTTTGGAATGTAAAAAATGCAAACTTGAATTTCCAATTATTGCAAAAATTCCGATTCTTTGGGATGACTTTGTAAATTATCTGTCATCTCGTAAGCTTCTGAGTGGTAAACTCTACCAACTGGCAATTAATCAAAAAATGAAAAATTTCTTGAAAACATCAATGTCGAAAATTGTTTTTGAAGATGATAGAACTGCACTGGAGGAGAGGTGGTCAAAAATATACCAAAATAGCAAGCATTCGAAATTTTACTCTGTTATAAAAAATCAACTTGATTCATTACCCAAATCTGATTTTGTATTGGAGCATGGCTGCTCTATTGGAATTACTAGTCTATCTATGGCAGATACTCACAAAATGGTTTTTGGAATTGATAGATCATTTAGTGCTTTACTAATTGCCAAAAAGACTTACAAAGATAATCTTGACTATGTTGTATCTGATTCCCTATCTTCTGTATTTACAAAATTACAATTTAATCTCGTAATTGCATTAAATATTTTAGAACTAGTCGAACCTACTGATTTACTAAAACACATCTCAAAACAAATTACTTCGGGATATATTGTAATTTCTGACCCCTATGACTTTGATAGGGGAATTAATTCTGTCAAAAAACCACTTGATGGATCTCAATTACGCATACAATTGGAGAAATTTGGGTTCAAAATAACTCCCAAAACAAAAAGTCCCTCCCACATTCCATGGAATCTAAAACTAAATTCGCGTGCAACACTAAACTATAAAGTAGATTTGATTATTTGCAAAAAATAAAATTTCTAAATCAAATCTCTCCATATTCCCTGAAACTCGTCACTTGCTACTACTGAAACAATTTTTATTTTTCCTAATGGGATTAGATTCTGTCTTTTGTCATAGTATGCATATTCCCCTTCCTTATCTGGATAAATCGTGAGAATATCTTGTTGTCCTGGTTCAAGAAGATCTGTTTGAACATTAAATCCATCGATGTAAAGTCTGTGATTTGTTGTTCCACTATTAATTACAGTTAGTACGTATGCAAAAGATGTACGTGAAAGTAATGTGGGGTTGACTTCACCTGCAACTCCTTTTATTCCTCTAATCTGAGTTTTTCCATCAATATCTTCAAAGATTACAGTATGTTCTACTTTCTCTTGCCAGAAAATTTGTACATGTCTTACATTTCCTTGTCCGATAAATCCTACAATGATTGCTAATGCAATCATTCCACCTATCACTGCTGCAATTACCAAAATTTTATCATTTGACTGCATTACTTTACTTTGTTTTTTCTCCTTAAAGAAACCACATGCTAATTCTCAAAAAATCGTACTTATTTGTTCTAACTTAACTAAGTGTAATTGTAACTGTATCTGATTTTGTCTTTGGTATAGTGTCTGAAACTGAAAGTTCAAAAACAACCACGTCTGCCAAACAATTTCCTAAAAATGTAGTAGTCTCTGCAGAATCGTCAGCAATAGATAATACAGTTCCAGATAAAACATTCCAAGAATATGTTAATGAATCCCCTTCAGGATCATAACTTCCAGAACCATCTAATGGGTGATTACAGGCTGAAGATAATGCACTTTCTGTATAGTCGTCTCCTGCATCAGCTATTGGATATTGATTTGGCTTGTAAAATGAATGAATTGCAACTCCGTTATCTGTAACAAAGTTTACAATCAATGTACCACTTGACATGTTCTTTGACAATCCTGCCCGAACATATCCTGTTTCCCCTTCATTGATTATTTTGGGATCTCGTGTGTCATTTAGAATACTAATATCCCAATCCCCAATTGGTGGGCAGCAAGCCACATCACCAGTATCGGTGAAATTCATTTTGTCTGTAACTAGTGTTTCTGCATCATTAATGGTTGCATTATAAATTACAAACAAATCAAACTTTTCGAAATCCCAAAATTTGTTTGTACCCGTACTGTTGAATTTGAATGAAATTGTATCATTTCCAGTATCTGCAGTTAGATTTGAAATTTTCAGTGACGTGTATTTTATAATATTCTCATTGTTCATTGCTTTGTCTATGTTTTCCATAAATTCAATATGCACATCCATTATAGAAACCAGATAAAATATGAGCAACATAGTTCCAAACATGATAATTCCCCAACTAACATTATTACTTAGAGCCATGTCTGTTTTACCTTGATAATTGCTGGATTGTAATCATTAATTGAAGTTTGATATTCTATGATAAAGCCATTTTTGAAGATGAATAACAATTACTTTAAGAATTACTATAGAGTAAATTTTCTAGATTGGTTCATTATTTCATAAATAAAATTAAACGAGTATCATCTATGCCTTCAAAATGTGTCCAATGCAATGGTCTGGATATGAAAAATGATGCAGTATTGGCTACAATTGGACCCTCTGAATTAAATGCTGACTATGTTCCATCAGTTCTTTGCCTTTCTTGTGAAACTTTGATGGTAATAACTACACATTCAGAATTAGTTGTTGGTATACACCATACTGTTGGAAATCAAGTTTCCATGCGTGGATCTTGAATTATTTATTTGAATAAACTTTTAGATAAAAAAATGAGGTCTCAAATGACTATTTCTTTTTTGAAACCTTTGTTTTTGTTGTTTTAGCTGCTGCTTTTTTCTTGGCTGCCATGTGATACTTGTAACTTTAGTAGAATTTCTACCGGATAAATTAAAAAAATTATACAAAAAGAGTATTCTTTGGAATACAATTTCCTAGTGAAATTTTCTATAAAAGAACAAACAATGAAATAGTAAAATCAACTATCCATAGTATGGCATCAATTATTATCATTCCAATCATTATTGTTGCAATTGTCGGGTTATCCGGATATCTTGCTTATCGATTTTTAATTTATGACTTGTATTGTAAAAGATCTGTTAATCAGTCTCTTCAAAAGTACAATATCAAGAAAACCCCTTCGCAAATCATTAAAGAATATTATGATAACAAGGGTGAAAAAATAACTCACAAGGAAATTCAAAACCTAGAAAAAAATTATAGGCAAAATGAACCTGAACAATTTCTTGCAATGTATGATGCAATCCGAGATGCTCAAAAAAGCAAAGAATAGCTTTGTCTAACTAACTTAAGGTTTTACTGGAATTTGAATAAATGGAGTTCCGCCTTCACCAACTACAAGTGGTAATTTCCCATCCCATGCTTGTGTCTTTAACCAATCCAAATAGTTTGGATTCTCAGCTAAGGCTCTATTGATAATTGCAATGGCTTCAGCCTCACCTTTGGCTTCGGCAATGTTTGCATTGGCTAAACCTACGGCATTTGCCTCTGCTTGTCTAGCTTCGACTTCGATTCTTTTCAAGTCATTTTCTGCTCTAAGTGCATTTTGCTCTGCCTCCACTTTGGATTCAATTGCAGATGCAAATAATGCAGAGAATTCAAAATCTGTAATTGAGATTACTTCTGTTACAACATTGAATTGATTTAATCTCTCTCTAATGGAGAATTCGATATCTTGTTTGACCAGTGGTCTTTTTGTAATTAATTCTTCAGCATTGTAATTTGCAGTTACCTGTTTTACTGTCTCTTCAATTGCTGGTTGAATTACTCTATTTTCATAATCAAGTCCTAAATTTTTGTATAGTGTATGAACTTGTTCTTTATCAGGATAATAATTGACAGTGACAGTTGTTTCTACTGTTTGCAAATCTCTTGATGCGCTTCTAGCTTCACTTGCATATTTGAGAGTACGAACTTCAATATTTACAACTTCATCTTGGAATGGAACTACAAAATGTATTCCTTCTTCAAGTGGTGGTTTTGTAAGATCAACTGCATTCCAGTGTAATAGAACTCCCCTGTGTCCTGCATCTACTATTTTTACAGAAGCTGATACTACTACTCCGATAATTATTAAAAGAAGAATTGCTACTGCAACACCTTTTGCTGCACTCATATTCACATTAACTTTAGGTGATTGATACTTTGACAATGAATCTAGTATGCCCTAGCCTCTATTATATCAATCATATTTACATAAAGTCTTAGCACTAGAGTTCTCAACAGATTTAAGACATCTAATCATATTGTAATTTATGGCAGATCCTAATTTTTCATGGATTTATTTGGTAATTTTCTTAGCAATTCCCCTATCAAGAATTATTCCTAGATTATTGGCAAAAAGAGGAATTGGATTCAAGCCATCTCAAACAATCAAAGAAAATCAATTTTCTCCAGGTTTTGATGATAATACTCAAAAATCTTCAATGGGGTCTGCAAAACCTGAAATTAATACCTCAAAACCTCAAACAAAATCGATGTTGGTATTGGGTGAATTGAACCGAGGCACAAAATTCTTTGAAAATATCCAAAAAAATACTGGAATTGATAATCAAGAACTCGAATCTATCTTGGAATCTTTGGAAAAGGATGGCATGCTAAAAGTACATCAAAAACAAGGATTGTTTGGCCTCAAAACCGAATTACTCCCTACTGATAAGGGATTTAAGGAATATTATTCATAAAATGCGCATCATACTCGGTTTAAATTAGCGTGCGGTGGTAACTCTACATGATTCACATGGGTGGAAAAACAGGTGAGTTTGTTTGGTAAGTTCAAATCAAAATGCTAGTTGCATGCGATGTGGAAAAAATTCTATGTTAACTGATGATACTACCGGTGAACAATTTTGCTCTAAATGTGGTTATGTTGTTTCTGAAAAAACTCAAGAGTCAGGTCCTGAATGGAGATCGTTTCAAAAAGATGGCGGTGCAGATCCCGCAAGAACTGGTGCTCCATCATCACTTTTAATGCATGATATGGGATTGTCTACTGTAATTAATCCCTTAAACAAAGACGCATCTGGAAAACCACTTTCAACATCAATGAAAAGTACAATTGAGAGATTAAGAACTTGGGATAATAGAAGTCAAGTCCATGAACCAGTTGATAGAAACTTGAGACAAGCTCTTG